>DASSCU010000038.1 GCA_035697485.1 Actinomycetota bacterium | reverse complement strand
CGCCGCGCTGCGTCGACCCCCACTACGCATCGGCTCGTGCATCGCCCACCCGTCCACGCCGACGGTGAGCGTGTGCACGACGGACTCACCCCATGGGCGCAGGTCCGGCGCCGGCAGCGGACAGGCGACGCCGGCCATGGCGGCGACGCACTCGACCACCTGCTCAACCATCGCCGGTGACGGGTTGCGGACCGACGCACCCGGCAGGACCTGCTGAGCCGACAGCGTCCAGCCGTCGACCACAAGGACGTGTGGGTACTCCGGTACCGGGACGCCGCGTGATCGGAGCTCGTCGAGGCCGGGGAGCAGGACCGCATAGCGCTCGGCGACGGTCTCGTTGGGGAACCACTTGAGAACCGCCGGCGCGCCGTCCGGCGCCGTCGCGAACCACGCACCCTCGTCGGACACGCCGGTCTCGGCGCGAGCGCCGAGCTCGAAGCCCAGTTCGCGCAGCCGTGCGCGGTTCACGTCGCCGGTGGCTGCTCGAACACCACCGTCACCTTCCAAGCAGCGGGCCTCCGGTCTGGTGCGAAACTACCGCGTTGAAACGGTCGTAGAACTACGACTGGTTCCTCACGCACCCTTCAACGAAGAGCGAGCGACCATCACCGGAGTCCAGCAGCCTTGTGATCCTTTCCACCCCCCGCGGTGCAACTCGTCGGAGGACTCAACATACTCGCGATACTCGCGCCAGCCCGGATCACCGGTGTCTACGACGCGATAACCGCGTCGGCCGAGTTCGGCGAGAGCCGACGACTTGCCGGTTCCCGACATCCCGGTCACGAAGACCGTCCCGACCCTCGGCGGAGAACGCAACATGCGCCGCTGTGGTCACGGGGTCCCCACGGGAGATCGTGAAGTCGTCCAGTTCCTCGGCCCGTAGGAGACACCGTCGTCCTGAAGGTGAAGTTCCTCGTAGCCGAGTGGGGCGAGGGCGGGTGCAATAGAGCCCCCGACTCGCGTCCAGGTCTGCCACGACGAAGAGCACGTGATCGACTGCCGTGTCGCCCGCACCGCCACGCCCGCTGATCCGCCCGAGCCCTCGACCATCGTCGGGAGGCCCGTGCAGACCGCATCATGTCTCCGATGCCTCCCCCGTCAGGGAACCCCGTGTGGCGTGCGGCGCCCACCGTGCTGCTGCGGTTCCGGTCGTTGTTCGCAGCGCTGGCCGCCGGCGCGTTCCTGGTGTGCCTCGTCGCCGCCGCGTTCCCGCTCTTCCTGTCAGCGGCCGAGAACGAGCTGCTCGCCTCCGCGATCGACGATCCCGGTGTCACCCCGTACGGCATGGGCATCGGCTACCGCAGCACCGAGGTCGGCATCTCGCAGCCGGCCGTCGATGGCAAGGGCACGCTGTGGGAGCGGCGCGGCGAGGTCTTCACAACCGAGGCCGGTCGCAGCGACCTGCTCGATCCGACGGAGCGGATGATCTTCGGCGGGGTCCTATCGGTGACCGACCTCGCGGGCGAGCCGCCCGTCACCGGCGTCGTAGAGGGGCGGCTGTTCGCGGGCACCGACGCCCTCTCGCACGTCGATGTGCTCGAGGGCGCCGACGGGCCGGGCGTGTGGCTGCCCGACATCGTCGCGGACCCTCTCGACGCCGGACCGGGCGACGAGGTCGTGCTGCACTCGCCGTCGGCCCGGGTGCGGGTACCGGTCGACGGTGTGTACGCGAGCCTCTACACCCAGCCACGGCGGGGCTACTGGCGGTTCTGGGATGACGACATCTACCCATGTCCGGGCGTAAGGTGTTCAGCCCCGCCGCAGTTCATCCTGGCCGAGCCGGAGCAGGTGCTCGAGCTCTCGGCGGCGCTGGGGTTCCCTCGGGCGACGTTCGCGTGGCAGGCGCCGGCCGGCGTCGATCCGCCGCTCACGCTGGCCCAGGCCTCGGACCTCGCCGACTTCACGCGTAGCTTCCTCGACCGGTCGAGCCCCGGCGGCGACCTGTACGGGACCCTTCGATGCTGTGGCCGGACGTTCACACGGCGCGGTGCGAGCGAGGTGACGATCACGCAGAACGCGAGCCTGGTGGTGCAGGAGGTGCGGCAGCGCATCACGGCGGTGCGCGACCCCATGGTCGTGCTTCTCGTCGCCGGACTGGCGATCTCCCTGGCAGTGGTGGCCGCCGCCGGCATCTTCTCTGCCGCCGGCCGGCGGGTGGAGCTGGGCGTGCTCACGATCCGGGGATGGAGCCCGTTCGCGTTCGGCGCGAAGGCCGGGCTCGAGGCGGTGCTGCCAGCAGCCCTCGGAGGGCTCGCCGGGTGGGCGTCGGCGTCGATGCTCCTCGCCTCGGTCGGTCCCGACGCGCCCGTATCCGCCGGGACGCGCTCGACCGCTGCCGTGGCAGCCCTGGCGGGGGTCGTGGGCTCGGTCGCGATCGTCGCCGTGGTGTCGGGCGCTGCATTCGTCGCGAGACACGAGCACCGCCACCGCGTCACGAAGGTGCTGGCGGCGATGCCCTGGGAGCTCGCGGCCTTCGCCGTCGCTTGGGTGCTTGCCGGGGAACTGGATCGAGGTGGAGTGGTGGACGCCGGAGGCGTGGCGCGCCCGGAGCCTGCGGTCTTCCTGTTCCCGCTCGCGCTCGCGCTGGGCGCGGGCATCCTGTGCGCTCGGGTGGCGCGGTCGCTGCTGCAGGTCGCCTCGCGCGCCGGTGGGTCCGGGGTGAGCGCGGCCTGGCTCGCGGTTCGGCGGCTGCGGGCCGCACCGGCACTGACGTCGCTCTTCCTCGTCGCCGGCATCCTCACGCTGTCGGTGGCGGCGGCGGCGCTCGGCACCGTCGCGTCCCTGCGGTCGACGGTCGACGCGAAGGCCCGAGTCTTCGTCGGCAGCGACGTGCAGGTGCGGGTCGCGAGCGATGCCGAGCCCGACGAGGAATACCCGTATCCGGCGATCCGCATCACCCGGTTCCGGGAGGCGGGATCGATCGACGGAGGCGAGGCGGGGTACGACCTGCTCGTGATCGACCCCGGCGACTTCGCCGCGGCCGCCTACTGGAACGACGCGTTCTCCGACGACCCGTTGCCCGACCTGCTCGACCGGCTCACGGCGTCGGCGGTCGACGGTGTGCCGGTGATCGTGGCGAACGGGGGCGGGCTCGAGCCCGCCTCGCTCACGATCGGCCAAGAAGACGTCCCGGTCGCGGTGGTCGGCACCGCCGACACGTTCCCCGGAACGTCGTCGGATCGCCGACCGCTCGTGGTGATGGACGGCTCGGCGCTGGCCCAGGCGTTCCATGATCTGCCGGATCCTCTGGCGACGCCACGCGCGACGACGGAGATCTGGGTCCGCGGGCCGGCCGATCGTGTGGTGGACACGCTCGATGCCCTCGAGGTCAGACCTCAGCTCCTGCTCACCGCCGAGGAGGTGCAGGACATCCCGTTCATCGAGGCGGCCGTGCAGACGTTTCTCGTGCTGCAGGTGCTGGGCCTGTCCGCCGTGGCGCTGCTGGTGGTCGTCGCGGTCGTCTACCTGTCTGCGAAGCAGCGCGGTCGCGCGGTCGCGACCTCGCTCTCCGATCGCATGGGCATGCGCCGCGCGACGATGCGCACGGCGTCGATCGTCGAGCTCGGCGTCCTGCTCGGCGTCTCGCTCCTCGTCGGGGCCATGGCGGGCGTCGTGTCGGTGGAGCTGATCGTGCCGAGCCTCGACCCCTTGCCCTCGATCCCTCCGGGCCCAGTGATCGTGGTGCCCGTCACGGCGCTCGCGATCACCGCGGCGTGCTTCGCGCTCGCGGCGCTCGTCGGTGGAACGGTGACCGATCGCGGGGCCCGACGCGACTCCACGGCGGAGGTGATGCGCGTTGCCGAGTGAGCACGCGGTACGGTTCGAAGGCGTCGTGCGCACTTACCGCACGCCGACCGGCGAGGTCAGGGCGCTCCGCGACGTCACGTCCACGTTGCCGCGGGGAGGGGTCTCGGTGGTGGTGGGGCCGTCGGGCAGTGGGAAATCCTCGCTACTACGCCTCGTCGCGGGACTGGATAGCCCGACCCAGGGCTCCATCGATGTGATGGGCATCGAGATCGGGCACGCCTCGTCGCGCGCGCGGCGCCGCCTGCGTCGGGCGGCGGTCGGGTACGTCTTCCAGCGACCGTCTGACAACCTGCTCGCGCACCTCACGGTGGCCGACCACCTGCGGCTCGCATCGAGATCCGTCGCAGCCGCGGAGCGGGAGGTGATGGCGACGGCTGAGGCGCTCGGCATCGAGCATCGACTGGACCATCTGCCCGACGAGCTGTCGGGCGGGGAGCAGCAACGGGTCGCGGTCGCGCAGGCGCTGGCATCGGGGGCGTCGATCGTGGTGACCGACGAGCCGACCGCGGAGCTCGACTCGGAGGCCGCCGATGTGGTGCTCGCGCGCATCGCCGACCTCGCCTCGCGGGGTGTCACGTTCATCCTGGCGACGCACGATCGATCGGTGATGGCGATCGCGGACCACCGGTTGACGCTGGACCACGGCGTGGTCGCCGGGTCGGAGCCCCACCGGCGAGCGAAGGTGCAGACCCCGGAGTGGACGGCGCTGCGATGGCCGGCGGCGGTGACGCCGGACGGTCCCTGGCTCGGCGACGAGGACGACGAGCCGGTACTCACGATGCTGGGGGTCCACAAGACCTACGGTGAGGGTCAGGGGGAGGTGGTCGCGCTCGACGGGGTCGACATCGACGTGCGAGCGGGCGAGATGATCGGCGTGGTGGGGCGATCGGGCTCCGGCAAGACGACGCTGCTGAACCTCGCGGCGGGATGGGACCGGCCCGACCGTGGCACCGTCGAGCGTCCGGGCGGCGCCGACCCTGTCTGGGCCGAGGTCGCGGTCGTGCCGCAGCACCTCGGCCTGATGGACGAGCTGAGCGTTCGGGAGAATGTCGAGTACCCGGCCAGGCTGGCCCGCCGCCTCGCCGAGCATCGTCCCCTGGTCGACGACCTGCTCGATCGGCTCGGGCTCACCGAGCTCCAGCACCGATCGCCCCGTGAGACGTCGCTCGGCGAACAGCAGCGCACCGCGGTCGCGCGAGCCGTGGTGCTCGCGCCGCCGCTGATCGTGGCCGATGAGCCGACCGCTCACCAGGACGAGGGCTGGGCGGCCGCCGTGCTCCGCACGCTCGCCGACGCGGTCGTGGTCGGCGGCGCCTGCGTGGTCGCGACGCACGACCCCGACGTGCTGGGCGCCGTCGACCGCACGATCGGCATCGCCGACGGCCGTCTCGACCGGGACTGAGGTCCCGCCCGCGGTCCACGCGGGCTCCGGACGAAGGCTCGAACGTGAGAGCGCTCTCTTCGCGCGCTCACCCGACGTTCACACCACTCAGACTCCGGATCTGCCATTTCCGCAGGTAGACAGTGGCCCCAAGGGGAGTCGAACCCCTGACCTCTTGGCGGCCAGCCAAGTCACGCTCGCACGAAAAGACTCCCAGTTCAGAGACTTACCATTCGCTTACCACCCGGGCCCAGATGACCAGGCTGGTTCGGCCGGTCGCTCGACGGCGTTCGAAGCACCTCGCCTATATGCGAACTTCGTCGCGTCCCTCGATGGGGTCGTTGCGCTTGCGGGCCAGGACCACTCCGGCCAGATGATCAGCGGGCGAAGCGAAGCCGATCGCTTCGTGCTCTCGGAGGGAGACCCCGCGGTGATCGGCGGCCGACCCGGCCTTGTCGAGGGGGCCGAGCGTCTTCCATCTCGGTCGATCTCCGGTGACCTTCTGAGTGTCCCCAACCACGGATCACACCTGTTCCTGAGGTACGCCATCCCGAATTGAGCCCACTCGGTCTGACGCCATCGCCCAGCGTCGACAGTGAGCGCAAGACTGTGGCCGAGGCCGTGCCGACGCATGTCCCGTTCACCATCTCAACGACTCGCGTTGTCCCCGTAGCGCTCACGGAGGAGCCGCAGACGCTCTCGTCCGGTCGCGGTGAGTCGCGTCTTGTAGCCCGGCACCGCTTCCACGAGTTGCTGGTAGTACCCGGCCATGCCCCGGTGGCTGTATCCGTGCCTCTCGCCGATCTCCAGGAACCGTCGCCGGGATACTTCACCGCCGAGGCGATCGACCTCGCCCAGCACGGCGAACATCATCCTCGCCCAGCGTTCACCCGGCCCATGCGGATGCCCGAGATCGGTGCGCGCACTTCTCGCCTCGTCGGCGGCCGCGCGAAGCAGTCGCTCGATCCGCTCGAGCCGCCGCTCGACGTCGAGCAGCTGCATCTCCTGCATCTCGTCGCCTCTGGGCATCAGATCCGAGCGTCGGAGGGACTTGACCGCCGCCGATTCGAACGTAGTTGGCCCGCCCAACCCCGTCAACACCGACGCGTGAGGAGTCGCTGAGGAGGCGGTCAGGGCACGGCACGGGTGTTGACTAGCCCGTCGTCCAAGCCCACTCGAGGCCCGGCATCGGCTCCTGGAGGGAAGGCAGGACGATGTCCGCGCCGGCCCGGCTCAGAGCCTCGCTCGAGTAGTGGCCGGAGGCGACCCCGACGGCCACGGCATCAACGCCACGGGCCGCTTCGATGTCCTTCGGGGTGTCGCCGACCACGTAGACGCGCGCGGGCGCGAGCTTGTGTCCGAGGATCGAGCCCGCGCGCTCGATCGCCCGGCGGGTGAGCTCGATCCGGTCGTCGGAATCGGACCCATACCCGCCGAAGGAGAAGAATCGGTTGAGTCGGGCGCGCGAGAGCTTGATGTGCGCTGCTGCCTCGAGTGCCCCGGTCACGATCCCCAGGAGGAGTCCCCCCTCGCAGAGACGCCGGAGGAGCTCCTCGGCTCCCGGGAGCACCTGGTAAGAGCGGGAGGTCTCGACCTCCTCAGGGAGCCGCTCGAGGTAGGCAGCCAGGAGTCGGGCCATCTCCCGCTCGGACGGCTCGCGCCCGATGACGCTTCGGAACGTCCTCCGGGCGACGACGGGATCGGTCATTCCAGCCTCGGAGAACTCGCCGATGTCGGCCGGGATTCCATGGAGCTTCCCGAACGCCCAGCGCCAGCTCCGAGTCCCGGCCCCGCCGGTGGCGATCAGCGTCCCGTCGACGTCGAAGAGGATCCCGATCGGGGATGTGACGGCCGGCGGTTTCCGGCTCACGGTGTCGGTTCCACGATCCACCCACCTCCCAACCCAGCTCCTTGGCCCGACCGGGTCCCACAGTAGGCTGAAGTCTCTCAGCGATCCCGGGAGGCGTACATGCCGCATGCGGTGCACGATCGAGACGAGGTTCGAGCCCTCATGGACCGAGGCGCGCAGGTGGTCGAGGTGCTGGGCGCCGAGGAATTTCGCGAGCACCACCTTCCCGGGGCGATCAACCTTCCCCTGCGGAAGATCGAGACGGAGGCCCGGGGAGAACTCGATCCGACCCGGCCGGTCGTCGTCTACTGTTGGGATTCGGCCTGAGACCTGAGTCCACGGGCCGCGTGGCGGCTCGAGGGCTTCGGGTTCACCCAGGTCTACGACTACGTGGACGGGAAGCTTGACTGGCTCGCCGCGGGCCTTCCGATCGAGGGCGCCAACGCTGAGCGTCCGCGCGCAGGCGACGTCGCCCGTGCAGACGTGCCCACGTGCCGGCTGGACGAGCTGATCGGGGCGGTCCGCGATCGTGTGCGCGCTGCTGGATGGGACGCCTGCGTGGTCGTGAACGACGAGCGCGTGGTGCTCGGCCTGCTCCGCGAACGGGAGCTCGGCGAGGGTCGCGACGTGCCCGTCGAGCAGGCCATGCGACCAGGCCCTAGCACGTTCCGACCGCATGTCCCGATCGAGGAGATGGCCCACTTCATGACGGACCACGACCTCCAGACGTCTCCGGTCACCACGTCCGATGGGCGGCTGATCGGGGTCCTCAGGCGCGAGGACGCGGTCGAGGCCGCACACGGGCAGCACCTGCATGACGAGGCCGACGAGGAGGAGCCGTAGTTGTGCCAAGTGATGAACGAGCTGTGCTCACCTGCACGCGGTGCCATGTCGTCGTCGAGCTCTGCGCGGTCTGCGAGCGAGCGGACTGCCGCGAGACGATCTGCTATGCCCCGCTTCCCACTCGGTCGGGCCGGTATGCATTTCACCTACTAGACAGTGGACCCAAGGGGAGTCGAACCCCTGACCCAGGGAGAAGAAGGCAGCGTCAGGCAGGAACATCTTTCCCGGCCCTACCAGTACGCATCACTGAAGGCATCTCTCAAGTCCATGTCAGCTCCTTCAATCTGTGCTGCCCTCAACTCGGAATCCGAGAGTGCATGGCGGAGCAACTCCATTGTTCGGTTGTGCAGCGCACGCTCTAACGGTTCCAACTCAAAGCCGGTTAGTTCTCGAAGGGCTTCAGATGCCCCGAGCAGCCTCGCGGCGGAGCCGTGATTCCCCCGTCGTGTCTCGACAGCGGCCACGACCTCCAGGCAGTCCGTTGCGAGGATGGGATCTGATGCATCGATTGCCGCAGCAACTGCTTGGGCTCCCACATCGGCGGCATCCTCGATGCGTCCCAACTCGATGAATGCCAACGCGAGGTTGCACCGCGCCGCAGCTCCATCGGCAGATTCATTGAGCTCCAGAGCGAGCGCGACGGCTTCCTCCGAGTACTGGACCGCGTCCTCGACCATCTCACGGACCATGGCCGAATACCCCAAATTGATCAGCGCTACCAGCAGCATCCGCGGGTGCTCATCTTTGAGGCTCCGCGCGATCTCAGCGCCTTCCCTCTCTAGGTTCCACGACTCTTCGACGAATCCCTCGGCCTCAAGCGCGTTCGCTAGATGTGCCATCGCACGCTGGACACTCGCGAGGTCGCCGGTGCCTCGGGCCTCCGCAAGCGAATCTTCGGCTCTCGTGCGAGCGTCCTCGTATCGGCCTTGGAGATAGTCCACACCGGAAAGTCGAATCAGTACCAGTGCGTAGTAGCTGCCCTTGGCACCCGACTCGAGCGACCTCTCAAGCCAAGTCCGCATCTCACTGAGGAGGCCACGATCCATCCAGTAGTGGCCGAGCGAGCCTGCAATTGCCTGCAGGGCCTCGTGGTCGGATCGTTCGTGGAACCATGACAGGGCGGCTCGGAGATTCTCTTGCTCCGCGTCCAATAGTTCCAGCCAGTTGCCCCGCGGGCCCTCGAGTGCGACACTGACGCGCTCTGCGAGGGACCCGTAGTATCGACCGTGCCGCTCTCGTAGTATCCCGACTTCGCCCGGATCCTCGAGGCGCTCCCAGGCGAACTCCCGGATGGTCTCGAGCATCAAGAACCGGAGCGACCCGTCGGCCAACTCGCGGCGCCTCACGAGGCTGTCGTCGACGAGTGTGCCGAGCCCCTCGAGCACGTCGATATCGTCGCCGCCGCAGACCACCTCTGCGGCGTCCAGCGTCCAACCTCCCGCGAAGACCGACAGCCGCGCGAACAGTCGCCGCTCGTCGGGTTCGAGGATGTCGTGGCTCCAGCGGATCGTCTCCTCGAGCGTGCGATGACGCGCCGGCAGGTCTCGGGCACCGCCCTTCAGCAGGGGCAGCCGACGCTCGAGCCGATTGGCCAAGGCCGCAGGGTCGAGCACGCGGAGCCGGCTGGCGGCGAGCTCCAGGGCGAGTGGCAGCCCGTCGAGCCGCTCGACGATCTCGGCGACCGCCGGAGCATTCGCCTCGGTGAGCGTGAAGTCCGAACGGACCGACGCTGCACGGTCCACGAACAGTCTGACGGACTCCGATGAGCCGAGTCGCGCGGCATCGCCACGCTGCTGGTGCGCGGGAAGCTCCAGAGGGGCCACCTGGTACTCATGCTCGCCCGAGATGTGTAGCGGGATGCGGCTGGTCGCCAGCACCGTCACCCTGGGCGCCGCGTCGAGCAAGTCGCCGATCGCCGAGCTGCCGTCCACGAGCTGTTCGAGGTTGTCGAGCACGAGCAACACGTCGAGATCCGCCAGGTGCCGGCGAAGGCCGTCGGCGAGATCTCGACCGGCCGCCTCTCGCACCTTGAGCACCCCGGCGATCGCTGGGACCACGAGCGTGGGATCGGTCAGCGGGCTGAGGTCCACGAAGAACACGCCGTTGGGGAACCGGTCGAGCAACGTCGAGGCGGCCTCGAGCGCGAGCCGGGTCTTCCCGGTACCACCCGGGCCGGTCAGCGTGAGCAGTCGCGTCTCACCCAGGAGTCTCTCGATGTCGGCCATCGCGCGTGCTCGGCCGACGAACGAGTTTCGACGCGGCGGCAGGTTGTTCCTGCGGGCTGCCCGTGTCCTCAACGGAGGGAAGTCGGAGCGCAGGCCGTCAATCACGAGATCGTGCAGGCGCTCAGCATGCTCGAGGCCCTTCAGCTCGTGCAGCCCGAGACTCCGGAACGTCGCCCCGTCGGGCACCTCGTCCGCGACGAGGACGCGGGTGGCCTCCGACACCACGATCTGGCCGCCGTGGCCTGCCGCTGCGATCCTGGCGGCTCGGTTCACATCGATCCCGACGTAGTCGTCGCCGCCCGGCACGCCCTCGCCTGTGTGCAGTCCCATGCGGACCCTGATCGGGCCGCCGTCGGACCAGGCCTGCGCAGCGAGCGCTCGTTGCGCCGCGACGGCGGCTCGCAGCGCGCCCGACGCCGTCGGGAACGCGACGAAGAACGAGTCGCCCTCGGTACCGATCTCGACGCCTCCCTGCTCGGCGATCGCGGTACGCACGATCTCGGCGTGTCGGTCCAGCTGGCGCACGAACCCGTCGCGCCCGAGCTCCTGGAGCACCCGGGTCGACCCCTCGATGTCGGTGAACAGGAACGTCACCGTGCCGGTGGGCAGGTCGCGCATGCTCAGAACAGTACGCCAGCGCCCCGGGTCGGTCGTTGCCCGCGATCGGCCCACGTACGACGGACCTCAGCGATGCGTTGATGCGGGGTGCCTCCACATCAGACGGGCCGCTCGCACGCAGGAAGAGGGAGAGCGACCCACCGCTCGCCGGCTAGTCGAAGGACGGCCCGTTGACGACAGTTCTCGGCAGCGCGGGATCGACGCGGCTAGCTCACCGGGCTTCATCGACGCGGAAGTGCCTGCCAAGTCCCGATTCATCCAAAGCTCGATCTGCGACGACGAGCGCGTTCCCCGAGAGCCGTCTCGGGGTTGTTATCTACGGCATCCGGGCATCTCCTCTGCCTCGTCGTTGGTGAACACGATGTCCCCGTAGGGATCAGCCTTGCCTAGCACTTCAAGCCGGTCCCTCGATCTGAAGAGCACGCCATCGAAATCTCCAGCGGCATCGAAGGTTCCGCCGCTGGGATCCTGCAGAGTGACGGGACTCGTGCCGTCGGCCAGGCGCAAAGCGAACTCGATACCCAGGTCCGAGCATCCTCTCACCCGTCGGGACGCAGCGAGAGGCCGCTCAAGTGCGCCAGTGTTCGCGAATGTTACCTGAGGCGTCTCAGATTCAACGGGGAATCCGACGGCAGCACTGGGGTCCAGCCCGCGACGTGCAGCCAACGACCCTCACTCTGCGCCTTCGCGTAGACCACGTATTCTCGGTCTTGTACTGGAACACCGCGACGGCTTGCCGGACCCTCGCCCGACGCGAGCGTCGTTTCCGCCCACTGGATCACCTCGCGAACGTCCTGAGTACCAGCAAGTTCGAACGTCATCTCCTCCCACCCCATGGGCGCCCCCGGGAAGGGCACCGGGACTGGTCGGACAGTTGGGCCCGGCGTACCACGCGTGGGCTGGTCGATTTTGGGCGGCCTAGCGGGGTGTTCCCAGAGGGTGACGCGGTATGCGGCGGCCAGCTCCCAAGGTTCGTCGTCGTAGACGTCCGGAGCCTGTCTTGCGTCCATGAACAAAGCCTAGACCCCTGGGCTGGGAGAGCGTTCGTCTCGCCCGTTCGGT
The DNA here is from genome assembly GCA_035697485.1 of Actinomycetota bacterium. Taxonomy (NCBI): domain Bacteria; kingdom Bacillati; phylum Actinomycetota; species Actinomycetota bacterium. Next base: position 510 of record DASSCU010000038.1, on the reverse strand, counting down.
GTCCTTGGTGCCCCATTGGATAGCGCTGCGCTGCCCGAGGGTTCGCAAATGTACCTGGACGGCCTCGGTTAGGGACGTATCCCTTCGAGGGCCGGGGGGTTCAGTCTGCGGGGCGGAGCAACTCGAGCGTCATGTGGAGGTGGCCCACGTGCTCGCCCAGGTGGGAGGTCCCGTACAGGAGCGCCCAGGAGGCCGTGACCGGATCGTCCGTAGGGTCCTGCGTCCAGGTCCGGACCCCCTCGATGGACGGGTCGAAGGTCACGCCGTCCAACAGCCCGAGGCACTGCCCGATCATGTCCTCGACCCAGCCGCCCAACCCGTCGGCGGCGACGGTCCGGAACTCGGCGGGGCGGTCGCGAGGCAGCGGCGGCGCGCCGACCGCGATGCTCATATACGAGCGGGTGCTCGCGAGCGCGTGGGTCGCGATCACGGCGACCGAGTTGGTCTCCCCTCCCGCGGGCTTCGCGTTGAGCTGATCCACCGTGAGACCCGCGATGCCGCGGCGAATCT
>DASSCU010000037.1 GCA_035697485.1 Actinomycetota bacterium | reverse complement strand
ACCTCCTCGAGGAGGACCGCGGCTCGATCGCGCCTGGCTTGCGTGCCGACCTCGCGCTGCTCTCGCGCGACATCATGGCGCTCGAGGACCCTCGCGAGCTCCTCACGACGACGACCGACGTGACGATCGTCGGCGGCGGCGAACAGGTCGTCGCTCAGCACGACCAGGTCGGCCTGCGTCCCGACCGTGACCGAGCCTCGACGGTCGTCGGCGAACACGACGTGGGCCCCGCCCATCGTGTAGGCGCGGATCGCCGTCTCGAGATCGACCGTCTCCTCGGGGATCCACGGGTCGGACCCATCGAGGTTCGCTCGAGTGATCGCCGTATAGATGCCCACCATGGGGTCCATCTCGGCGACGTTCCAGTCGCTCGAGAACGCCAACGTCGCGCCAGCGTCGCGGAGCGAACGGAACGCCCACGCGTGACGCCACCGGGCCTCACCGACGTTCGCCCGCCAGTCGGCGACGATCTCGGGCGCGCAATGCCGGGGCTGCATGATCGGCGTGACGCCCAGGGCACCGAAGCGCGGCACGTCGTCGGCGTGCAGGCACTCGGTGTGCACCATTCCGTGGCGTGCGCCGACGTCGCCGTTCGCTCGCCGCGCCGCATCGAAGCCGTCGAGCGCGACCCGAAGCCCACGGTCGCCCGTGCCGTGCACGTGGCACGACCACCCGCGGCGCTCGAGCTCGATCACGAGCTCGGCGAACTCGCCGGGTGACCAGAACGTCTCGCCCCGCTCCCCCGGCCGGTTCGCGTACGGCTCGAGCATCGCGGCGGTCCAGGGCTCGATGACGTCGTCGATGTACAGCTTGATCGGGCCGACACGGAGACGATCGTCGTCGTATCGGGCCCGCATGGCATCGAACTCGTCTCGCTCGGCATCGGTGGTGCCGACCGGGTGGAACATCGCCGCGACGAGCCGTGACCGCAGCTGCCCCTCGGCACGCGCCCGCTCGAAGATCCACATGTCGTCGGGCGAGTTCTGTGGCTCGACGATCGTGGTGATACCGAAGGCCGTGGCCGCGTCGATGCTCTCGAGCGTGCGCTCGTACTGCAGGGCCCGCTCGTAGCCGGGCAGCACCCCTTCCAGCGCCCGCTGACCGGCGCGGCTGATGCCCATCACCGCGAAGTCGCCGACGATCCCGGTCGGCTCGCCGCTCCGAGGATCCTTCCGCACGTGCCCCCACGCCAGGGCATCGGTCTCGCGGTCGATGCCGAACCGCTCCATCGCCTCGCGGTTCAGCCATGCGTTGTGCGCGTCGTAGGTCAGCACGAACGCGGGCCGGCCCCCGGTGAGACCGTCGAGGTCCTGCCACACGGGCATGCGCCCGCCGGGCATCGCGGAGTAGTTGAACCCCACGCCCTCGATCCAGTCCTGCTCGGGGTGCGCGTCGGCATGCGCCCGCACCCGCGCCTTGACCTCCTCGAGCGTCGACGCGCCCGCCAGATCGACCTCGAGCGGGTTGGACCCCAGCCGCACGTGGTTGTGGGAGTCGATGAATCCGGGCATCACGGTGGCCCCACGGGCGTCGATCACCTCCGTGCCGGGACCTGTGCGCGCCGCGGCCTCGGCGTTGGAGCCGACCCACGCGATGCGCTCGCGCTCGACGGCCACCGCCTGTGCCCATGGACGCCCCGGGTCGACCGTGTACACGCGGGCGTTCCGCACGATCAGCGACGCCGGCATGCGTCCAGCCTAGAGCGGGGGCGGAGGCGCGAGCTGGCCGCGCGTCACGGCTTCCTCGATCAGCGCGCACGCCTCGGCGTACATCGGGCCGTGTTCGCCCCTCGCGCCCCGGTCCAGGAAGTCGAGCAGCGCCATGGCGTCGAGCGCTGCGGCGATCGAACGCCAGCCGGGGGGCAGCGCACCGCCGCCGGCGTGAAACCCCGCGCTGAAACCGTCGACGAACGCCGCCGACATCCGCTCCTGCCGGCGGAGCATGTTCCCGACGTCGGCGAGCGGCGGCCCCGAGAACGCGAACTCCCAGTCGAGCACGGCCTCGACCCGGGGAGCGCCGTGGAACGCCCGGACGAGCACGAGGTTCTTCCCGTTGAAGTCCGAGTGCACGAGCGAGGACTCCGTCGCCACCGTCTCGAGACTCGATGGCGACTCGCGGAGCAGCGTCAGGAACCCATCGGCGATGTACCCCCCGAGCGCCTCACGGGCCTCCTGCTCGCCGAGGACCCGTTCCCCGAACGCGACCAGGAGCTCGGGAAGCGGTGCCTCGAACGGCTCGGGACGGAGCGTCGGACCCAGCAGGCCCGGCGCGTCGAACGTGAATCCGCCGATCGCCGCGAGCGTCCGTCCCACCGCATCGCCGATCGCCGCCGCATCCTCCTCCCCCGCGGCCGCCAGGGCCTCGTCGAGCGACTCGCCCGCCGCGTACTCCGACAGCGTGAGCGGCACACCAGCGAGCTCCCCGGCCAGGTCGGCTCCGACGACCGCCGGCACGGGCACGCGGTCGCCGACCAGATGCGTGATCGCGACCTCCTTCTCGAGCGAGGCCGCGTCGCGATCGAGACGCAGGACGAAGCGCGCCCCCATGTCGTCGACCACGCGGTACGTGTCGCGACGGACCCCGCCGGTGAGCGCCTCGATCACGTCAACCGGCGTCCCCAACAGCGACTCGGCCGCGGCCTGCAGGACCGGGAGGTGCGGACGACCGGCGTGGGTGGCGAGCCCTCGATCGGGGGTCACTCAGAGCGCCCCGGTCGGGCGCGGGAAGAGCCCCGCGCGCTCCACGACGGCGCGCACCGCGTCGTCGTGGCCCATGCTCATCAGATGCACACCGCCGATGCCGTCGATCGCACGGATCCCCCGGACCGTCTCGACCGTGAGATCGAGACCGACCGCCGCCGCGTCGTCGCCGGCGGTCTCGAGGGCCCCGATCACAGCCGTGGGCACCCGTACCCCCGGGAGCTTCTCGTCCATGAAGCGGGCGCCCGCGGCGCTGCGAAGGGGGACCACCCCGACCAGCACGGAGGCCCGCTCGAAGACGCCGCGCGTCCGGGCGCCCTCGGCCCAGGCGGCGAGCCGGTCGACGTCGTACGCGATCTGCGTCCAGATCAGATCGGCACCGGCGTCCAGCTTCTGCTCGAGGCGCGCCGGATCGTAAGGATCGGCGAGCGGCATCTCCGCGACCCCGATCATGTACCGAGGAGGTGCGTCCATCTCCATCCCGCTCGTGCTCACGCCCTCGTCGCGCATCCGCCGCACGGCGGCGACGACCTCGAGCACCGACACGTCGTTCACCGCCGCCGCGCCGGGCTCGTCGCCGACGTGGATCGGGTCGCCCGACAGGCACAGCACCGATCGGGCGCCGAGCGCCCAGGCACCCAGCAGGTCGGCGGTGATCGCCAGACGGTTGCGGTCGCGGCACGTGATCTGCAACGTCGGTTCGATGCCCGCCCGCGCGACGAGGGCGCATCCGGCGACGGCCGACATGTGGGCGGTCGCCGTGGGGTTGTCGGTCACGTTCGCCGCGTCGATCGATCCGACGAGCGCCCTGGCGTGTGTGGTGACCGCGGCGGCGTCGGCGCCGCGCGGAGGCACGATCTCGCCGGTCACCGCGAACTCTCGCGATCGCAGCACGTCGGCGAGCCGGCCGCCCACGGGCGTCGCGCCTGCGGACACCCGCCCGCCGCTCACCGCCCGAACGCCTGCTGCTCCGCGGCGGAGACGGTGTTCACGAGGAGCATGGCCACCGTCATCGGCCCGATCCCGCCGGGCACCGGCGTGATCGCCCCGGCGACCTCGGCCGCCTCGTCGTGGACCACGTCACCGACGAGGCCGTCGGCGGTGCGATGCACGCCGACGTCGATCACCGTCGCGCCCGGCCTGATCATGTCGCCGCCGATCAGCTGCGGCACGCCGGCGGCGGCCACGAGGATGTCGGCGCGCGTGGTGTGCGCGGCGAGGTCGCGCGTCTTGACGTGGGTGCTCGTCACGGTCGCGTTCCCCCGGATCGAGTCCTGCGCGAGCATGATCGAGAGCGGCACGCCGACGAGGCCCCCGTGACCCACGACGCAGACCTCCGCACCCTCGAGCTCGATGCCCTCGCGCAGCAGGAGCTCGACGATGCCGTACGGGGTCGCGGGCGTGAACGTCGCCTCGCCGCGCACCATCATGCCCACGTTCCACGGGTGCAGGCCGTCGACGTCCTTCTCGGGCGCCACGGTGCGCTGGACCTCGAGCTCGCGCAGCCCCGTCGGCAGCGGCAGCTGCACGAGGATGCCGTGGATGTCGGGGTCGCGGTTCAGCCGCCGGAGCGTCGCCAGCAGCTCGCCCTCGGTCACGTACGCGGGCAGATCGACCTGCTCGGAGCGGATACCGACGTCGGCGCACGCCTTGTGCTTCGCGCCGACGTAGATGCGGGAGGCCTGGTCGTCGCCCACGAGGACGGCGGCCAGGCCCGGTGTCACGCCCCTGTCGGAGAGCGCGCGCACCCGCTCGGTGACTTCCGAGCGGATCGCTGCAGAGACGGCCCTGCCGTCCAGGATGCGGGCGGTCACGGGGCGAATCCTACCCCGGTGGCTGAACGGCCGACCAAATCGCGACCGACGCCCGATCAGTGACGGAAGTGGCGCGTGCCCGTGAGCACCACGGCCATGCCGCGCTCCTCGGCGGCGGCGAGGACGGCCTCGTCGCCCTTCGATCCGCCGGGGTGGATCACCGCCGTGCACCCGGCGTCGGCCGCCACCTCGAGCGCGTCGGGGAACGGGACGAACGCGTCGCTGGCCATCGCCGCGCCCCGCGCGCGATCGCCCGCCTTGCGGGTCGCGATCCACGACGAGTCGACGCGCGACATCTGCCCCGCCCCCACCCCGACGGTAGCGCCCTCGCGCACGAGCACGATCGTGTTCGACTTCACGCGCCAGGCGATCGTCCACGCGAGCTCGAGGTCGGCCCACTCCTGAGCCGTCGGCTCCCTGCTCGACACGACCTTCCACTCGGCGCGGGTCTCGCTCACCACGTCGCGATCCTGCACGAGCGCGCCACCGGGCAGTGGGCGCACGTCGAGGCCGGACCCACCCGGGATCGGCGCCGCCACCACCCGCAGGTTCGGACGCTCGGCGAACGCAGCGCTCGCCGCCGGCGTGTACGACGGCGCGACCACGACCTCGGTGAACACGTCCGCCATCGCCGTCGCGGCGTCGACGTCGGCCTCACCGCGGAACGCCACGATGCCGCCGAACGCACTGACCTCGTCGCACGCGAAGGCGGCCCGGTAGGAGTCGGCCGGTGAGCCCCTCGACGCGGCGCCGCAGGGGTTGTTGTGCTTCACGATCACCGCGGAGCCCTCGGGCATCGCGGCGGCGAGCTCGTACGCGGCCCACGCGTCGAGCCAGTTGTTGAACGACATGTCCTTGCCCTGCAGCACCCTGGCGCCGCCGAGCGCACCGGCGCCCGCCGCCTCGCGGTACAGCGCGCCACGCTGGTGCGGGTTCTCTCCGTAGCGGAGGTCGCCGATCTTCTCGTAGACGAGGCCCACGTAGGCCGCCAGCTCCTCGCCGCCGCTCTGCTCGGCGAACCAGGTCGCGACCGCGGCGTCGTAGGCGGCGGTGTGGGCGAAGGCCGCGGCCGCGAGGGCTCGGCGCGTCTCGCGCGTCAACCCCCCCTCGCCGCGGAGCTCGTCGAGCACGCCGTCGTACCGTCCGGGGTCGACGACGACGCCCACCGACTCGAAGTTCTTGGCCGCCGCGCGCACCATCGCCGGGCCCCCGATGTCGATCTTCTCGATCACGTCGTCGAAGCCGGCCCCGCTCGCCACGGTCTCGCGGAACGGGTACAGGTTCACGACCACGAGATCGAAGGGCTCGATGCCCTGCTCGCCGAGCTGCTCGACGTGCTCGGACTTGCGGCGGTCGGCGAGGATGCCCCCGTGGATCGCCGGGTGCAGCGTCTTCACCCTTCCTCCCAGCATCTCGGGAGATCCGGTGACCTGCTCGACCGGGGTGACCGGCAGCCCCGCGTCGGCGAGCGTCGCCGCGGTGCCGCCGCTCGACACGAGTGTCACGCCCATGTCGACGAGCGCACGGCCGAGGTCGACGACCCCCTGCTTGTCGTAGACCGCGAGCAGCGCGCGACGTACCGCCGTCACCTCACCCATCGTGCTCCTCCGTGATCGTCACGTGCCTGCCCTCGATGACGAGGCATCCCTCGACCAGCGCGCGCACGGCCCGCGGCAGCAGCCGGTGCTCGACCTCGAGCACCCTCGCCTCGAGCGAATCCCGGTCGTCGTCGTCGCGCACTTCGATCGCCTCCTGCAGCACGATCGGCCCGGTGTCGATGCCCTCGTCGACCAGGAACACGGTCACCCCCGTGACCTTCACCCCGTGCTCGAGCGCGTCGCGCACCCCGTGCATGCCCGGGAACGCGGGCAACAGCGCCGGGTGCGTGTTGAGCCAGCGGCCACCGTAGACGTCCAGCACCGGGCGTCCGAGCAGGCGCATGTAGCCGGCGGTCACGACGACGTCGGCCCCGTGCCGCTGCAGGGCGTCGGCCACCGCCCCGTCGAACTCCCCTCGATCCGGGAACGACGACGGCTCGATCACGAGCGTCTCGACGCCACGCTGCTCGGCCCGCTCGAGCGCGGGGATCGCCGGCCGGTCCGCGAGCACCAACGTGATGCGGCGGCCGCAGAACGGGTCGTCGAGGAGCGCCTGCAGGTTCGTGCCGTTTCCCGACACCAGGACGGCGATGCGCTCCCCCATCGCCCGCATGCTACCGAACCCCCGGGCGCCGCCTCTCCGCACGGTCGGATACGAGCTTGGGGTAGCCTTGGAGCGATCCCGACCGACGAGGGGAACGCCGTGAAGAAGTGTCCGTACTGCGCCGAGATGATCCAGGACGAGGCCATCAAGTGTCGTTACTGCCACAGCGACCTGACGGTGGAACCCGGGTCGGCCGCGACGGCGACGGTCGCAGCCCCCGCCGGGGTGACCTCCCCCTCGACCACGGTGCAGGCCTCATCACCGACCCCGGCCGCTGGTCCGTCCTCGCCCGCCGAGGAGAGGCGGGCCGAGTCGGACACGACCACCGAGGAGCTCGCCGACGAGGGACCCGTCGAGCCGACCGAGCAGACGGTCGCCGAGGGAGCCGCAGCGGCGACCACCGCGCAACCGGCATCCGTCGGCGACGTGCGCTACACGCACTCCGGTTACCGGTACGTGCTCGGCTACTCGGCCGACTCGTTCGGCATCTGGGATCGCCAGTCGCCCGCCCAGCCCTCGGAACGTTTCCCGCGCACCGACGAGGGTTGGCGTCAGGCGTGGCTCCGCTTCATCGCCCTGGAACCCAACAACTCCGCCGTCGACCAGGCGGCTTCCGGCCAGGGCCAGCCCTCGACGTCGACGCCGACGAGCGCCACCCCGATGGACCCCGACGACACCGCCGCCGTGCAGTACACGCACTCGGGCACGAGGTACCTGCTCGGCTACGGGCGTACGTTCTTCGGCATCTGGGACCGACAGGCGCCGGCGACTCCCGTGGAGAGGTTCCCCCGCGACGACGCGGGCTGGGCCGCGGCGTGGGGTCGCTTCACACAGATCGAATCGAACTTCACCGAGGTCGGGCTCGGCGGCTGAGCCGCCGCCATGCCGGGCTCGCCGCGCACACTGCTGCTCCTCCCGCGACGCCCCAGGCCAGCGCCAGCGCCGCGGTCGTGACCGGGTCGGGCCCGATGGCGATGCGCCGCGCGACGTCTCCGTCGCCCGTCGACATCCAGAGTGAGCCGGCGAGCGAGACGGCGATCACCGCTGCCGCGAACACCACTCCGCCCGAAGCTCCGGACACGATCGCCCGCGGGATCGACGACGCGGTGCGCCCGAGTCCCCGGAACCCGATCACGATGGCCGCGGCCGGGACCGCCACGAACAGCCACCCGACGATGGGCATCGGCGACGTCGGGGGGGCGCCTTCTACCCTGCCGAGTTCGGAGAGCAGCCATGTCGCCGGGTCGGCGCCGCGCGGGAGGCGGTCGAGACAGAGCAGGTCGCGCGCGGCGCCATCGGCTCGCAGCGACACGCATCCGCCCATCGACGGGGCGAGCACCCACATCGCCTGGTTGGGGATCAGGAGCGCCTGGTGTCCGATGTACAGGGCGGCGCGCTGCGATCCCCCCGACCACATCTCAACGGAATACCGCTCGAGGCCCTCCGGCCGGAGCGCGGCGAAGACCAGCAGGCCGACGAAGCACAGACCGGTCGCCCAGACGAAGGCGCGCAGGCCCGCCCGCACCGCGCGAGCCGGCGCGTGGTGCCACGAGGCCGATGCAGACCACCCGCCGAGCACGCCCGCGACGAGCGCGATCGCGGCCGGGATCAGGAACCCCTCCCATGCCGGTGCCGTGATCGAGGTCGACCCCGGGAGGAAGTCGCCCGCCGTCCGCAGCCGCAGATCGACCGAGGCATTCACAACCCCGATCAGGACGGCGTACGGCACGGCGATCGATGCGCCGGCCACGACGCGCCGCACGCCGACGTCATGGACCCGCCGGGCCGTCGCCCTGGCACCGACCACGAGCATCGCCACCGCGACCGCCGCGATCGTGAGCATGCCCAGCCGGACGCCGACGACGCCCACGCCGAGCCCTTCCACCGCCCCGCCGGACCCCGTGGCGGTGATCGCGACCGCATGTCCCGCCATCGTGTAGAGCCAGCCCACCCGGAGCTGCGTGGGGGCTGCGAGCCCGCCGCCGGCCACGTTGACGAGCGAGGGAGGGATCTGGCCGAGGGCCGCGACGGCGAGGGCCGCGGCCATCGCCCTGAGCACGGCCACCGGTGCGGCGCCGAGCAGGTCGCGGGTGAACGAGGCCGCCGATCGGTGGGCGACCTCGGCGAGGGTCATGCCAGAGCCACCTCGACCAGTTCGGCCACCTGGCTGGGGGTCCTCGCGACCCGCACCCCGCCGGCTTCGAGCGCCTCGGCCTTCGCAGCCGCCGTGCCCTTCGACCCGGTCACGATCGCGCCCGCGTGACCCATCCGTTTGCCCGGCGGCGCCTCGAACCCGGCGATGTACGCGACCACCGGCTTCGTCACGTGCTCCGTGATGTAGGCGGCCGCCCGCTCCTCGTCGTCGCCACCGATCTCCCCGGTCATGATCATCAGGTCGGTCTCGGGGTCGGCTTCGAACATCTCGAGCGCCTCGATGAACCCGATGCCGTGCACGGGATCGCCGCCCATGCCCACGCAGGTCGACTGGCCGATGCCTCGCTGGGTGAGCTCGTGCACGATCTGATACACGAGCGTGCCGGAGCGGCTCACGAACCCGACCCTCCCCGGCATGCACACCTCGGGCGGGATGATGCCGACGTTCGAGACGCCCGGCGAGATCGCACCCGGGCAGTTGGGGCCGATCAGCGTGGTGTCGCGACCCGTCAGGTAGCTGTGCACGTACGCCATGTCCTTCACCGGGATGCCCTCGGTGATGCACACGGCCAGCCCGATGCCCGCATCCGCGGATTCCAGGATCGCCTCGGCCGCGAACCGGGGCGGCACGAAGATCATCGATGTGTTCGCGCCGGCCTCCCGTACCGCGTCGGCGACCGTGTCGAAGACGGGGATGCCCTCGACGTCGTGTCCGGCCTTCCCCGGCGTGACCCCTGCCACGACGTTCGTGCCGTACGCACGGTTGCGCAGCGTGTGGAACGTGCCTTCCTTCCCGGTGAGCCCCTGGACCACCAGCCTCGTGTCGGCCCCGACGAGGATGCTCACGCGGCCGCTCCGTTCGCGAGGGCGGCGGCTCGCTCGGCCGCCTCGAGCATCGTGGCGGCCGCCACGATGCGGGGGTGGGCGGCCTCCGCGAGGATCGCGCGGCCCTCCTCCGCGTTCGTGCCGTCGAGGCGCACGACGAGCGGGACCGTTGCCTCGACGCGGTCCAACGCGCCGAGCACCCCGTGCGCGACGAGATCGCACCGGGTGATGCCGCCGAAGATGTTGATGAACACGGCCTTGACCGCGGGGTCGGAGAGCACGACCTCGAGTGAGGTCGCCATCTGGTCGGCGCTCGCCCCACCGCCCACGTCGAGGAAGTTCGCGGCCTTGGCACCCGCCTGCGCGACGACGTCGAGCGTCGACATCACGAGCCCGGCGCCGTTGCCGATGATGCCGACGTTGCCGTCGAGCTTGACGTACTGCAGCCCCTGCTCGTTCGCACGCGCCTGCACCGGATCGATCGGGAAGGCATCCTTGTAGGCCTCGACGTCGGGGTGGCGGAACAGCGCGTTGTCGTCGACCGTGACCTTGGAATCGAGGGCGACGACGACGCCGTCGTCGAGCTGTACGAGCGGGTTCACCTCGACGAGCGTCGCGTCGCGTTCCTGCAGCAGCTCGTACATCCGTCGCAGCACGTCGGAGGCTCCCTCGCGCGCGTCCGTCGGCAGCGTGCCGACCAGCTCGCGCACGTGGAACGCCCGCAACCCGAGCATCGCGTCGACGTGCGCCCGGCGAAGCGCCTCGGGGCGGGTGCGAGCCAGCTCCTCGATGTCCATGCCACCCTCGGCGGTCATCATCGCGAGATAGTCGCCGGTGGAACGGTCGAGGAGCATCGACGTGTAGAACTCCCGTGCGATCGGCAGCAGCTCCTCCACGAGCACCTGACGCACCTCGTGGCCCTTGAAGTCAGAGCCGAGCATGCGGGCGGCCTCCTCGGCGGCCCGCTCGGGCGAGTCCACGAGCACCACGCCGCCGCCCTTGCCGCGCCCGCCGACCTGGACCTGCACCTTCACGACGCTCCGGCCGCCGAGCTCGCGCGTGGCGTCGGCCGCCTGCTCTCCCGTCTCGGCCACGATGCCTCGCGGCGTCACGATGCCGTGGGCGCGGAAGAGCTCCTTGCCTTGGTGTTCGTACAGGTCCATGTGGCTCCTGGGAGGTGAGTAGGCTTTGTTGGACTAGTTGGCGCCCGGCTCCTCGAGATGCTCGCGGAGCCAGGTGGCGATGTCGCCGGTGTTCGCGCCCGGCGTGAAGATCTCCACCACGCCGGCGTCCTTGAGCGAGGGGATGTCGTCGACCGGGATCACGCCACCTCCGAACACGAGGATGTCGCCGGCTCCACGCTCGCGAAGCTGCGCCACGACCTTCGGGAACAACGTCATGTGCGCGCCCGAGTGGCTCGACAGCCCCACGGCGTCGGCGTCCTCCTGGATCGCGGTCTCGGCGATCTGCTCCGGCGTCTGGTGCAGGCCGGTGTAGATCACCTCGAACCCCGCGTCGCGAAGGGCGCGCGCGACGACCTTCGCTCCACGGTCGTGGCCGTCGAGTCCCGGCTTCGCCACCACGATGCGATAGGTCGCCGCCATCCCGGCTGAGTCTAGCGAGGGCCGCCGGACGACGGCTTGCGGCGCAGGTGGCTCCGGGCGGAGTATCGCCACACGATGGATCTCCTCGGGCCCGACCACGAGCTGAAGGACGTGCTCGACGCTCCCGCCCGCACCGGGTTCGGAGGTTGACGTGAACGTCCCCGAGACCCGGTACGCAGTCACGACGGACGGGGTCCACATCGCGTATCAGGTGTTCGGCGACGGGTCGCACGACCTCCTCTTCTGCCCTGGCTTCGTGTTCAACGTCGAGGCCGTCTGGAGGTGGCCGCAGCTGTGGGCCAGCCTGTTCCGGCGGCTCGCCGCGTTCAGCCGCGTGATCCTGTTCGACCGCCGCGGCACCGGCCTGTCGGACCGCATCGTCGGCGGCGAACAGATGAGCCTCGAGGCGCGCATGGACGACATCCGCGCCGTGATGGATGCCGTGAGCTCGGAGCGGGCGGTCCTCGTCGGCCTCGAGGACGGGTTCGGCCTGTGCGCCATGTTCTCGGCCACGTACCCCGAACGAACCGCGGCGCTCGTCGGTATGAGTGCCACGGCATCGGTACTCGAGCGGGACGGATACCCGGGTGGCTGGTCCCCCCAGGACATGGAGGTTGAGCTCGCCATGGTCGAGCGGAGCTGGGGCAGCCTCGAGCTCGCGGTCGAGTGGTCGAAGGATATCTGGCCCCACGAGACCGACCCTGCATGGTTCCGCGACTACGCGACGTGGACCCGCGCGTGTGTCAGCCCGGGAGATGCAGCGAAGCTGCTCAGGGTAGACGTCGAGACCGACGTCTGCGATCTGCTCCCGACGATCGGTGTGCCGACGCTCATCCTGCATCGGGTCGGCGATCGCGTCGAGCCGGTCGCGGTGGCGCGCTACCTGGCGGAGCGCATCCCCGGTGCGACCCTGGTCGAGCTCCCCGGTGACGACCATGGCTGGGTCGCCCGTGACCAGGACCGATGGATCGACGAGGTCGAGCGCTTCGCGATCCGGCTGCGGGACGAGGAGGCCGACTTCGATCGCGTCCTGAAGACCGCGGTCTTCACCGACATCGTGGATTCGACGTCGGTGGCCGCATCGCTCGGCGACCGTGCCTGGAAGGAACTCCTGGACCGACACCACGCGAGCGTCCGGTCGATGCTGGCACGTTACCGAGGCGAGGAAGTGGACACGGCCGGTGACGGCTTCTTCGCGGCCTTCGACGGGCCGGCCAGGGCCGTGCGATGCGCTCGAGCGATCGTCGAGGCCATGCAGGCGTACGGTCTCGAGATCCGTGCGGGGGTCCACACGGGCGAGGTCGAGACGATCGACGGCAAGATCGGCGGGATCGCTGTCGTGATCGGCGCCCGGGTGGGCGCACGCGCGGGCGCGTCCGAGGTGCTCGTCTCCTCGACGGTGAAGGACCTCACCGCCGGGTCGGGTCTGACGTTCGAGGAGGCCGGCGAGCACGAGCTGAAGGGCGTGCCGGATCGATGGCACCTGTATCGGGTGGTCGGACCGTGAGCGATCGTCCCACGGTCCGCTATGCGCCCACCGACGGGGGGTACATCGCGTACCAACATTTCGGCGATGGCCCGATCGACATCGCCTACGTGAACTCCCTCGTCTCGAACCTCGACGCGTGGTGGGATTACGCGCCTGCCGCCGCCTACTTGCGTGAGTGGTCGTCCTTCTCGCGGCTGCTGATGCACGACCGACGCGGCACGGGGTTGTCCGATGCAGGTGGCCAGCCCGATCTCGAGACGCGGGTCGCCGACCTGCTCGCGGTGCTCGACGATGCGGGCGTTGAGCAGGTCGCCCTCTACGGAGTGTACGAAGGCGGCATGGTGGCCGCGTTGTTCGCCGCGATGTACCCGCAGCGCACACGCGCCTTGATGTGGTTCTCCGCCACCGGCCGAGTCGCCTACGCCCCCGATCATCCGTGGGGAGCGACCCCCAAGGAGATCGACGAGATCGCGGAGGTCACGGCGACGACGTGGGGCAGCGAGGAACATGCAGCCGAGTCGCTGCGACACGCGGGGGTGGACCCGGACGCGCTCCCGGGGTTCGCATCGTTCACGGCTCGGATGCACCGACTCGCGTGCGGACCGGCGGCGGCGCGCGAGTACTACCGCGTCATGGCCGAGAGCGACGTCCGAACGTCCCTGCCGGCGATCCGAGTCCCGACGCTGCTGATCGACCGGGAGTCGTTCGATGAACGCGAACGCGCCGAGTCGGAGGACGTCGTCACGCGGATCCCAGGTGCGGTGCTGCACCGGCTGCCGGCAGGACCGAAATCGAGCATCCTCGATCCGGAACCGGTCCTCGCAGCCGTTCGCTCGTTCCTCGGCATCGCCGCCGCGCCTGCTCCGGGTGACACGGTGCTGGCGACCGTGTTGTTCACCGACATCGTCGACTCGACGAAACTGCAAGCCCGCCTGGGCGATCGACGATGGAAGGAGCTCGCCGAGCAGCATCACGCCACGATCCGCGCCGAGCTGGAACGTTTCAAGGGCATCGAGCAGGACACGGCCGGCGATGGCTTCTATGCGCGGTTCGACGGACCCGCTCGCGCGATCAGATGCGGGATCGCGGCCGTCGCGGCGGTCAGGCAACTCGGCATCGAGATCCGGGCAGGTGTGCACACGGGTGAATGCGAGGTCGTGGACGGCAAGTGCGGCGGTCTAACGGTCTCGATCGGTGCCCGAGTCTCGGCGACGGCTGCGCCGTCGGAGGTCCTGGTCTCTCAGACCGTGAAAGACCTGGTGGCCGGGAGCGGATTGAGCTTCCAGGACGCGGGCGAGCACGAGCTGAAGGGTGTGCCCGACCGCTGGCGCCTCTTCCGAGTGGTGCCGTGATGCGATCGATGCCGGAGACGCGGTACGCACTCGCCGACGACGGGGTGCACATCGCCTACCACGTCGTCGGGGACGGTCCGGTCGACATCCTGTGGATCCACAGCTTCAACGGTGGCCTCGAGCTGCAGTGGGAGCACCCGCTCATCCCCGCACTGACCGAGAAGCTGAACACGTTCGCACGGGTGATCCGTCACGACATGCGCGGCACCGGCCTGTCGGATCGGTACGCCGGTCTGCCCGACCTCGAGACGGAGGCTCGGGACATCATCGCCGTGCTCGATGCGGCGGGCTCTCGTTCCACGGTCATCGTCAGCGCCGGGAACGTGGTCGCTCCCCTCGTGGCTGCGACGTACCCCCGACGCGTCCGGGCGCTCTGCCTCTTCGATCCGGAGGCTCGTGGATCCGTGGCCACCGGCTACCCGTGGGGAGCGACAGACGAGGAGGCGCAGGCCGACATCAGGGCCGCACGCGAAGGCTGGGGAACCGACGCATATGCTGCCGAGTTCATGGAAGTCGTCGCCCCCTCGCTGTCGGGTGACCGTGAGTTGATCCGTTGGTACGCCAGGCTCCAACGCCACTGGGTCGCGCCGGGCGACGCCGTCGAGCTGCTTCGACGCTCGTACGAGACGGATATCCGCGACGTGCTGCCATCGATCGGGGTGCCGACGCTCTGCATCGTCCGCGAGTTCGAGGAAGGGACCGAGGCGGCGGAGTACATCGCACGAACGATCCCGGGGGCGACGCTCGTGACCCTGCCGGGTTCGGAGCACTACTCGGCTGCCGGGGACCAGGACGCCCTCGTTGCAGCGATCAGAGACTTCATCGGGGTGGCACCTTCGGGGGTCGTCTCAGGGCGTGCGCTGCGGGCGGTGCTCTTCACCGACATCGTGGGATCGACGGAGACGGCCTTCCGCCTCGGCGTGGATGAATGGAAGGCGCTCCTCGAACGACACCACGAGCTCGTGCGAGCCGAGCTCGCGTCGTTCGACGGCGCCGAGGTCGACACCGCGGGCGACGGCTTCTACGCCACGTTCGAGGGCCCGGCCGCGGCCGTTCGGTGCGCCGAAGCGATCTCGAAGAAGGTCCAAGGCCTCGGCATCGAGATCCGCGCGGGCGTGCACGTCGGCGAGTGCGAGGTGATCGACGGCCACCTCGGCGGACCGACCGCCGCGATCGGCGCCCGGGTCGGTGCGCTGGCACGACCTTCGGAGGTCCTCGTCTCGCAGACCGTGAAGGACCTCGTCGCCGGTTCGGGGCTCACCTTCGACGACGCCGGGGAACACGAGCTCAAGGGCGTGCCCGACCGCTGGCGCCTCTACCGGGTGGACACGGCATGACCGAACGGCCAGAGACCCGCTACGCCTGGAACGGGCCCGTTGCCCTCGCCTACCAGGTCTTCGGTCAAGGACCGGTCGACCTCGTCTATCTGCAGGGGTACACGTCGCACGTGGATCTCAACTGGGAGAGCCCGTACCTCGCGAAGTTCCTCCGGGGGCTCGCAGGGCATGCCCGGGTGATCATGACCGATCGACGCGGCTGGGGATGCTCCGATCGGTTCTCGCCGGGTGACGTCGCGCCGCTCGAGGTCCAGGTCGACGACCTCGTCGTCGTCATGGACGCGGCGGGCACCGAGCGCGCGATCATCTTCGCCTCGTGGGACACGGCCCCGACGGCAACGCTCTTCGCCGCCGGCATCCCTGAGCGAGCGGCCGGCCTCGTGCTCTGCGACCCGTTCGTCAGCTTCCTGGCGACGCCCCAGACCCCGTGGATGTGGACGCGGCGCGAATGGGATGCGATCAACGACGAGCTCCGAGCATCGTGGGGCACACCCGGGTATCGAGAGGCGACAGGCGACCTCGGCGGCGACATCGGCGACGAACGCGAGTTCCTCGATTGGTACGTGCCATGGACGCGTGCGAGCGTGGCCCCGGGCGCGCTCGCGGCCGAGTTCGGCTCGTTCGCGGGAGTCGACGTCCAAGAGGTCCTTCCCTCGATCCAGGTGCCGACCTTGGTCATCTCCACCCACCGGGCGGACTTCGACGACAGCGGGATGATCCGGAAGAACGCCGCGTTCATCGCCGACAGGGTGCCCGGATCCCGTCTGCTCGAGCCCGTGACCACCGGGGACACCGGCTGGTTCCATTGGTACGGGCGCGCTCCCGCGATCGTCGAGGCGGTCGCGGACCTCATCGAGCAGGTTCGGGAGGAGCAGGCGACGTTCGACCGCCTGCTCGCCACGGTGCTGTTCACCGACATCGTGGACTCGAGCCTTCGCGCCGCCGACCTGGGCGACCGCGCATGGGGCGAGCTCCTCGAGCGCCATCACACCGTCGTCCGAGCGATGCTCGCGCGATACCGAGGGAAAGAGATCGACACGGCAGGCGACGGATTCTTCGCGAGCTTCGACGGCCCGGCCCGAGCGGTGAAAGCGGCGCAGGCGATCGTCGAGTCGGTCCGCCCGCTCGGGCTCGAGATCCGAGCAGGTGTGCACACGGGCGAGGTCCAAGCCATGGCGGGCAAGATCGGAGGCCTGGGCGTCGTGATCGGCGCGCGCATCGGAGGGCTCTGCGGAGCCGGCGAGGTACTCGTGTCGTCCACTGTGAAGGATCTCGTCGCGGGTTCGGGGATCACGTTCGAGGATGCGGGCGAGCACGAGCTGAAGGGTGTGCCCGACCGCTGGCGCCTCTACCGGGTGGTGGCATGATCGAGGTGCCGGAGACCCGCTACGCGAAGACCGCCGATGGCGTGTACATCGCGTATCAGGTGGCCGGGGAGGGGCCGCTGGATCTCGTCGTGATGGCGTCTGCGCTCGGGCTCGGGCGTATCTGGACGTCGTGTCACGCGTGGAACTTCCCCCAACGGTTCGCGGCGTTCAGCCGACTGATCCTGCTGGATCGGCGTGGCACGGGGCTGTCCGACCACATCCTGCAGAGCGAGCAGCACCTGACACTGGAATCGCAGATGGACGACGTCCGGGCCGTGATGGACGCCGCGGGCTCGGACCGTGCCGTCCTGCTCGGCATGGAAACGGGCTTCGCGGTCGCGGCGATGTTCGCGGCCACCCTGCCCGAGCGGACCGCGGGCCTGATCGCGTACGGAGCCCAGGCTCGCGCCCTGTGGGCCCCCGACTACCCGTTCGGTAGGCCGGCGAGCGAATTCGACGCCGAGGTCCGGGAGATGGAGGCCGGATGGGGGACGCCCGCGACCGCCCGGCTCTGGCTCTCCGACCTGAACCCGAGCGCCATGGACGACCCGCTCGAGATCGAGGATCTCGTCGGGTGGATGCAGGCGGTGGGCGGCCCAGGCGACGCGATCCGCGGGGCGACGGTCGATCGCGACCTGGATCTACGGGACATCCTGCACTCGATCCGGGTCCCCACGCTGATCATCCACCGGACCGGGGACCTCGTCACCCCGGTCGAGCACGGGAGATACCTGGCGGCCCACATCCCGGGCGCGGAGCTCAGGGAACTCCCGGGCGTCAACCACATGTGGGACACGAGCGAGGAAGTACCGGTCGAGGTCGAGCGCTTCATCTCGGCGCTCCATCGGGAGGAGGTGGAGCTGGATCGATACCTCGCCACGGTCCTCTTCACCGACATCGTCGAGTCGACCGCGGTCGCATCCGCCGGCGGCGACGCCGCGTGGCGCTCACTCGTGGAGGACCACCACCGCATCGTCCGGGGAGCCCTCGCACGGTATCGAGGCACCGAGATGGACACCGCGGGGGACGGCTTCTTCGCCACGTTCGACGGGCCAGCTCGAGCGATACGGTGCGCCGAGTCGATCGTGCAGGCCGTGCGCGAGCTCGGCATCGAGGTCCGAGCAGGTATCCATACCGGCGAGATGCAGACGATCGATGGCAAGGCCGGCGGCATCGCGGTCAGCATCGGAGCGCGGGTCGCCGCGCACGCAGGGCCTTCGGAGATCCTCGTCTCCCAGACCGTGAAGGATCTCACCGCCGGATCCGGTGTCGTTTTCGATGATGCCGGCGAGCACGAGCTCAAGGGCGTGCCCGATCGCTGGCGCCTCTTCCGGGTGGTGGGGTGAGGATGCGCGTTCCCGAGACCCGGTACGCGAAGACCGCCGACGGCGTCCACGTCGCCTACCAGGTCGTGGGCGCCGGGCCCGTCGACATCATGTTCGTGATGGGCTGGGTGACCAACATCGAGGTGATGTGGGAGGAGCCGGCGTTCGCGCGGTTCCTCGACCGACTCAGCTCCTTCTCGCGACTGATCTTGTTCGACAAACGCGGCGTGGGCCTGTCCGACCGCGTGCCCGATGACCGGCTCCCCGACCTCGAGACCCGCATGGACGACGTGCGCGCCGTGATGGACGCGGTGGGGTCGGAGCGAGCTGTCGTCTTCGGGGTGTCCGAAGGGGGACCGATGTCGATGCTGTTCGCCGCGACGTACCCAGAGCGAACGATCGCGTTGGTGCTCTACGGCACGGCCGCGGACTTCACGACTCGCCAGCCCGCCTACAAAGAGGACGACGCTGCGTACCTCGCACGGATGGAAGCGGCGTGGGGCACCGAGGCGTTCGCCAGACACGAGATCGCGGCCTGGGGAGCACCGGGCCATGAGGACGACGACCGCCTCGTGGCGTGGCTCGCGTCGTACATGCGGCGGTCGGCCAGCCCGTCGGCCGCGATCGCGCTCGAGCGGATGAATCGCCAGATCAACGCCACCCATGCGCTCGGCTCGATCCACGTGCCGACGCTCGCGATCGCCCGCACCGACGACCTCGACTTCCCGGTCGACGAGAGCCGCCGCACGGCCGAGCGCATCGTCGGATCGACGTTCGTGGAGGTCCCCGGCGACGAGCACTTCCCGTGGATCGGCGCGCAGGACGACATCCTCGACGCGACCGAGCGGTTCGTCGTCGAGCTGGGCGAGATCGAGGCCGGCCTCGACCGCGTGCTCGCCACCGTGCTGTTCACCGACATCGTGGGATCGACCGAGACCGCGGCCGAGCTCGGCGATCGCCGATGGAAGGAGCTGCTCGAGGAGCACCACCGGCGCGTGCGCGGACAGCTGGCGCGGTTCCGCGGCACCGAGGTCGACACGGCGGGCGACGGGTTCTTCGCGACGTTCGACGGCCCGGCGCGGGCGGTGCGCTGCGCCCGCGCGATCGCCGAAGCCGTCGCGCCGCTCGGCGTGCAGATCCGCGCCGGCGTGCACACAGGGGAAGTCGAGACGATCGACGGGAAGGTCGGCGGCATGGGGGTCGTGATCGGCGCCCGGGTCGGTGCGCTCGCCGGCCCCTCGGAGGTGCTGGTTTCCCAGACCGTGAAGGACCTCACCGCCGGGTCGGGCCTCACGTTCCAGGACGCCGGAGAACACGAGCTCAAGGGCGTGCCGGACCGCTGGCATCTCTCTCGGGCGGTGGAGTAGGAGCGGTTTGCGTCCGAGCGCGGCGGGGAGCGACACTCCCCCGATGGATCACGTTCGGCGATGGACGGAGGCCGACGAGGTCGTCGAGTTCGGCGGCGCGACCGAGCAGCTCATCTCGATCGGCGGCCTCACCGTCTCGCGCAGCGTCCAGCCCCCGGGATGGCATTGGCGGAAGGACTTCCAACCGCTCGTCGGGGGCGACTGGTGCGAGGCGCACCACGTCGGTATCGGCCTGGAAGGCCGCCAGGGCATCCGCCTCGCGGACGGGACCGAGTTCGAGTTGGGTCCGGGAGAGCTGTACGACATCCCGCCGGGACACGACGGATGGACGATCGGCGACGAGCCGTGCGTCATGCTCGAGTGGTCGGGCATGCGCCGGTGGGTGGATGGCTCAGGCAAGCAGCGGATGCTCACCTCGTTGCTGTTCACCGACATCGTCGACTCGACAGCGACCGCAGCTCGCCTCGGCGACGGGCGCTGGCACGACGTGTTGTCGATGCACTACCACCAAGCCGCCGATGCGATCGAGCGCTTCGAGGGTCGCCAGGTGGCGTCGACCGGCGACGGACTCCTGGCGGCATTCGATGCGACCGCGGCGGCGGTCCGGTGCGCGATCGCGCTCCGCTCGCTGGGCGAGCAGCAAGGCCTCCACATCCGCGCGGGCGTCCACGTCGGTGAAGTCGAGCGCGCGGGTGACGACCTCCGAGGGCTCTCGGTGCACGCGGCCGCCCGTGTGATGGCTTCCGCTGGAGCCGACGAGATCTTCGTCTCGGAGCCGACCCGCCTCCTATGTCAGGGCGCGGGCCTCACGTTCGAGGACGCGGGGGAGCACGAGTTGAAGGGTGTGCCCGATCGATGGCGCCTCTACCGGGTCGTGGACGGCTGAACGCTCCGTAGACTGGGGTCGTGGCTCGCAAGAAGATGCAGATCCGCCCACCGGGGCTCAAGCCGACGACGAAGGTCGGCACGCTCGGCCCCTACCGAGGCAGGCTCGGCCTCGCATGGGTGATCGCGCCGCTCGTCGCGGGCGTGATCATCCTCGTCGCCGGCTACTTCGCGCTCTACAGGTAGCCCCGTGCTCGAGGGGTACTGCTTCCCGCGGTCGGCCGCATCCGGCGAGTCGCTCCCGTTGCACGTCTCGACCGACGCGGCAACGTACGACGTGGAGGTGACGAGGGAGGGCGCCGAACGGCAGGTCGTCTGGCACGCCCTCGGGGTCAGAGGCGAGGCGCACCCGATCCCCGACGATGCCGCCGCGAGCGGATGCGGGTGGCCGGCTGCGCTCGAGATACCGATCGGCGCGGACTGGCACAGCGGCTACTACGCCGTGACCCTCACCGCCGGCGACGAGCGCGCCGACGCGTTCCTCGTCGTGCGCCCCGCGCCGGGCGGACCGCGAGCTCGGTCCATCCTGGTGCTCTCGACCACCACGTGGAACGCGTACAACGACTGGGGCGGGCCGAGCCTGTATACGGGGGGGACGCGCGTCTCGTTCGAGCGGCCCCTCGCGCGCGGCTTCCTCGACAAGCCGCAACCGATGCGGCGGAAGATGCAACCCGAGCCCGACCGCGAGGCCCTCTGGTACTTCGAGTGGGCCGAGCCGCTCGGACTCTCGGTGTGGAGCGGCGGCGCCGGCTGGGCGACGTGGGAGCGCGACTTCGTCCGCTGGGCCGAGTCGAACGGCTATGAGCTCGACGTCGCGATCGGCGAGGACCTCGAGCAGCATCCCGAGGTGCTCGACGGCCACCGCCTGTACCTCTCCGTCGGTCACGACGAGTACTGGTCACGGGAGATGCGGCTTGCGCTCGACGCCTTCACGCACACCGGTGGGAACGCCGCGATCTTCAGCGGGAACACGTGCTTCTGGCAGGTGCGCTTCGACGAGGACCTGCGCTCGATGACCTGCTTCAAGTACCGAGCCGACGAGGACCCGGTCGTCGGGACCCCCGAGGAACAGCTCGTCACCGGCCCGTGGAGCGACCGGCGCATCGCGTGGCCCGAGACCCGCACGATCGGCCTGACGTTCACCCACGGCGGTTACTCGCGATATGGCCTCGGGGTGCCGGCCGGTTCCGGCGCCTACACCGTTTGGAGGCCCGAGCACTGGGTGTTCGAGGGCACCGACCTGCATTACGGCGACGAGCTCGGCCGGGCCGATGCGATCGTGGCCTACGAGGTCGACGGCGTGGAGCTCGCCACCGGCCCCGACGGACTGCCGGTCCCGACCGGGGCAGACGGCGCGCCCGACGGGCTCGAGATCCTGGCCACCGCCCCGGCGCGCCTGTGGAGCCAGCACGAGCAGCCGAGCCGGTACGCGCACGAGCCCGGCGAGCTCGAGAACACCGCGGCGGCGGTCTTCGGGCCGGGCTGGCGCGACCGGGTACACCGGGTCACGAACAACCACGCCTGCATCGGCGTGTTCACGAAACCCGGGGGCGGTACGGTCTTCAACGCGGGGGTCACCGACTGGTCGTGCGGCCTCGGCGACCCGGACGTCGCGCGCGTGACCCGCAACGTGCTCGATCGCCTCTCGAGCTGAACGCGGAGACTTCGACCCCGCTGTTTCGTCACCTGGCATCCTTCGCCCGACGGTGCCATCATCGCGCATGGTCAGTGACAAGGAGCGGACCGCCGTCGAGTTCGCCAGCGACGGAACCCATGTGCGCACGTTCCTGTTCGCCGACATCCGCGGATACACGACCTTCACCCAGGAGCACGGAGACGAGGCCGCCGGCCGGCTCGCGGGGAAGTACGCCGAGATCGTCCGCCGGACGGTTGAGCGACGCGACGGCACGCTCCTCGAACTCCAAGGCGACGGCGCCCTCTGCGTCTTCACGTCGACACGCCAGGCGATCCGCGCATCGATCGACCTGCAGCGGCGGTTCGTGGAGGAGACCGTCGCCGACCCCTCGCTCCCCTTCCCGGTGGGTATCGGTCTCGACGCCGGGGAGGCGGTCTCCGTCGAAGGGGGCTATCGGGGAGGCGCGCTCAACCTCGGCGCGCGCCTGTGCGCGATCGCGGGACCCGGGGAGATCCTCGCGAGCCGCGAGGTCGTGCATCTGGCCCGGAAGGTGGACGGCGTCGCGGCCGTCGATCGAGGCACCGTGCAGCTCAAGGGGATCGCCAACCCCGTCCACGTGATGCGGCTGAAGGCGGAGGCCGACGACGCGGCCGAGGACGTCGCCTTCCGGCGCGCGCTGGGCGCGTCGGGCGCCCGGCTCCAGCCGGCTGGCCCCGGCGCGATCGTCGCCAACCCATACAAGGGGCTGCGCGCCTTCGAGGAGGGCGATGCGCCCGACTTCCACGGGCGGGGCGCTCTGATCGAGCAGCTCGTCGAACGCCTGTCGGAGACCCGGTTCCTCGCGGTCGTGGGGCCGAGCGGGAGCGGGAAGTCCTCGGTCGTCCGCGCCGGGTTGATCCCGGCGCTCCGCCGCGGCGCGATCCCCGCGTCCGACGCCTGGCCGATCGCCGACATGTTCCCGGGACCGTACCCGCTCGACGGGCTCGAGGCGGCGCTGCTGAAGATCGCTGCGGACCAACCCCCCAGCTTGATCGAGCAGCTGCGGGCCGACGAGCGCGGGCTCAACCGCGCCGTGCTCCGCGTCCTGCCGTCCGACCGCTCCGAGCTCGTGCTCGTGATCGATCAGTTCGAAGAGGTCTTCACGCTCGTCGACGACGAGGAGGTGCGTCGGCACTTCCTCGCCAGCCTCGAGGCCGCGGTGAGCGACCCCCACAGCCGCTTGCGGGTGGTCGTGACGCTGCGGGCGGACTTCTACGATCGGCCCCTCCGCTATCGCGGGTTCGCGGACCTCTTCGCTGCGCGCGTGGAATCGCTGGTCCCGCTCTCTGCCGAGCAGCTCGAACAGGTGATCACGAAGCCTGCGGAGCGGGCCGACGTCTCCCTCGAGTCCGGCCTCGTGGCCGCGATGCTCGCCGACGTGGCGGAGGAACCGGGAGCGCTCCCGCTCCTCGAGTACGCGCTCACCGAGCTGTTCGAGCGGCGCGAGGGCCGCATGCTCACCCTCGGCGCCTACCGGGAGATCGGCGGAGTCTCGGGTGCACTCGGCCGTCGAGCGGAGGAGATCTACGACGGGATCGACGGCGCCGGCAAGGACGCCGCACGACAGCTGTTCCTGCACCTGGTGGCCCTCGGAGAGGGCACCGAGGACACGCGCCGGCGGGTGTCGCGTGCCGAGATCACCTCGCTCGACCTCGACCAGCAGGCGATGTCGTGGGTGATCGAGACGTACGGAACCTCTCGCCAGCTCACGTTCGACCGCGATGTCCGCACGGGGGAACCCACGATCGAGCTCGCGCACGAGGCGATGCTCTCGGCGTGGCCGCGGCTCGGACGGTGGATCGACGCGGCCCGTGACGACATCCGCACCGAGCGCCGGCTCGCGGCGGCCGCTCGCGAGTGGGCCGAGGCCGACCGCGATCCGTCGTTCCTGATCGCCGGATCGCGCCTCGAGCAGATCGAGGCGTGGCGCGCAGGCTCTCCGCTCGCGCTGACGCCCGAGGAGGCCGAGTTCCTCGACGCGTCCGTCGTGGAGCGGGACCGGGCACAGGCCGAGGAGCGATCGCGCCAAGAGCACGAGCGGGAGCTCGAGCGTCGCTCGGTGCGACGCCTGCGCGCGATCGTCGCCGTGCTGGGGGTCGCCGCGGTGATCGCCGGTGCCCTCACGGTGTTCGCCATGAGTCAGCAACGCGAGGCGCAGTCGCAGGAACGGACCGCGCAAGCCCGTGAGCTCGCGGCGGCTTCGGTCGCGAACCTCGACGTCGACCCCGAGCGAAGCATCCTGCTCGCGCTCGAGGCGATCGAGGCAACCAGGTCAGTCGATGGTGCGGTGCTGACCGAGGCCGAAGAGGCGCTGCATCGGGCAACGACCGCTTCACGCATCGTGATGTCTGTTCCGGGACTCGGCGGTGCGCTCGACTGGAGTTCGGCCGGCGTGTTCGTGACGGAGGGTCCGGAGGATTCCGGGATCATCGACCTCCGCGATGCCGGGTCGGGGAAGCGCGTGATCGAGTTCCCTGGCCACGACGTCGACGTGAACGATGTCAGGTTCTCGCCGGACGGGTCGATGCTCGCGACGGGCGGGGACGATGGGGCGCTGAAGGTCTGGGATCCGGTGACCGGCGATCTGCTGTGGCAGTCGGCGGGAACCGGGAGCGTCTGGGGCCCGTCGTTCGACGCACGGGGCACCCTGGTGTCCGCTGCATGGGAGGGCGAGGGCGTCGTGCGGGTCTTCGACACGTCGGACGGCAGGCTCGTCGGCACGATCGAGACCACGGAGCCACCGTTCATGACGGCGCTCAGTCCGAGTGGCGGGGCCGTCGCGGTGTCGAGCGGAGCCTCTCTCGAAGTCGGGGTCTACGACGTTGCATCAGGACGCCTGACGTTCGAGCTCCGAGGTCACGCGTGGCCGGTGAACCGCGTCTCGTGGAGCCCCGACGGACGATGGATCGCGACGGCAGGCAACGATTCTTCGGCTCGGATCTGGGATGCGCGCGCCGGCCGCTCGACCTTCGAGCTGATCGGACACTCCGGAGGCGTGGCCTCGGTGGACTGGAGCCCCGATGGCGGGCGTCTGGTCACGGGTTCGTTCGACGGGACCGCGAAGATCTGGCACGTGGGTGATGGCGGTGCCCGAGAGCTCCTCTCCCTGTCCGGGCAGGACACGAGATCGGGGGTCACCGCCGTCTTCTCACCCGACGGGGACGGCGTGATGACTGGGGCCTGGGACATCAGCGCCGTGAAGATCTGGGACGTGAGCATCGACGGCAATGCGGAGCTGGCGAACTTCCGCACCGACTCCCTTGCTCCGGTCGATGTCGATTTCCTGCCCGACGGGCGGGTCGTGGCGCCCAGCGATCGAGGCTCCGCCTCGATCTGGGACGTGGAGAACGGAGCACGGGCGAAGAAGGTTGGTCCGGGTCAAGGGTCCACCTTCCCCGTCACCGAGGTCGTCACCAGCCCCGATGGGAAGCTCATCGCCACCGTGCGGTTGTTCGCGAACGTCGTCGACGTGTGGGACCCGGAAGCGGGTACGCGATCGTTCGACGCGGACGTGGAGGGAGAGGTGGCCGCGGTCGATTGGGGCGCAGGAGGAGACCTCCTCGCGATCGCCACCTCCTCCGGTTCGACGACGATCGTCGACCGGAACGGAAGCGAGGTGGCCGTGCTCCGGGAGGACGATGTCGAGGTCACCGACGCGGTGTTCAGCGGGGACGGGACCCTGTTGGCCACGTCGGCCGGCCGGTTCGATCGACCCGATTCCTGGCGGATGACGATCTGGGACGTGGAAGAAGAGCGGCAGATCGAACGCTTCCCGCAGGCTGCAGGCGTCGCCGCGCTCGCGTTCCACCCCTCCGACCCCTTGGTCGCCGTGGCACACGACGATGGCACGGTTGACGTCGTCAACGCACGCTCGGGGTCCTCCGAAGTGACCCTCGCCGGCTCCGACGCCGTCGGGGCCGTGAGCTTCAGCCCCGACGGGGCCCGCCTCGCCACGGCCGGCGAGGACGGGACCGTCCGGCTGTTCGATGCAGCGTCGGGCGTGAGGCTGCTCGTGCTCCGGGCACACGACTACCTCGTCAGCGGCATCAGCTTCAGCGATGACGGAAGATGGCTCGCGACCGCAAGCCCGGACGGCGTCGTCCGCGTCTGGGCGCTCGATCTCGACGAGCTCATCGAGATCGCCAAGCGCAAGGTGACCAGGGAGCTCTCCGACGAGGAATGCCTGCAGTATCTCCACGTCGAGACCTGTCCGTGAGCCCTACCCCGGCTTCATGAGTGGCGCGTAGGCGAGCAGTACGCGCTTCTCCCCCACCTCGGAGAAGGAGATCGTGGCCTCGGTGCCGTCGCCCGCACCGCTCACGGCGAGCACCACTCCCTCGCCCCAGCGCTCGTGCACGACCGTGTCGCCGGCCGCGATCACCGGAGCCTCGCGCATCGGGATGCCCTTGGGCTGCGGGGGGGTCCAGTCCCCCGGTGGACGGTCGTCGTCGTCGTGCTCACGCCGACCCCCGATCACCCGGCCCCCTCCACGACCGGCCGCCGGGTACCCACCGGCGCCCGTGCCGCGGCCGCCGTGCCGCCCACCCGTGTACCGCCCTCCGTAGCCGGTGGCCGCTCCCTCGCTCTCCCGCACGTCGAACAGGTGCTCCGGCATCTCTCCGAGGAAGCGCGACGGCGGATTGTACTGGGTCTGCCCGTAGATCGTGCGGCTCCACGCGTGCGTGAGGTACAGGCGTTGCTGCGCGCGCGTGATGCCGACGTACGCGAGGCGCCGCTCCTCCTCGAGCGCCGCGGCGTCGGTCATCGACCGGAAGTGAGGGAAGATCCCGTCTTCCATGCCGACGATGAACACGACCGGGAACTCGAGGCCCTTCGCGATGTGCAGCGTCATCAGGGTGACGCTCGAGTCGTCCTCGTCGTACTCGTCCTGCTCGCCGATCAGCGAGACCTGCTCGAGGAACTGCTCGAGTCCGGCGTCGGGCTCGCGCGTGAGCAGCTCGGCGGCGACGCCACCGAGCTCCTGGATGTTCTCGATGCGACCCTGCGCGTCGACCGTGCGCTCTTCCTCGAGCTCGGCGAGGTAGCTCGACTCGATCGCGGCGAACTCGACCATGCGAGCCGGGCCCGCGCCGTCGTCGTGGTGGCGGCGGATCGCCTCCATCACCTGGTTGAAGCCCGCGACAGCGCCCTTCGCCCGCGTCTGCAGCACGGCGATCTCGTCGATGCGACGGCATGCCTCCAGCACGTCGATGCCCTCGGTGTCGGCGAACGATTCCAGCGCCGCGACGGTGGCGTCGCCGATGCCGCGCTTCGGAGTGTTCACCACGCGACGGAACGAGATCACGTCCTGCGGGTTGATCAGCAGGCGCAGGTATGCGAGCACGTCCTTGATCTCCTTGCGCTGGTAGAACCGCACGCCCCCGAACACCCGGTAGCTCGTGCCCACTCGCATGAGTACGTCCTCGAGCACGCGGCTCTGCGCGTTCGTCCGATAGAAGATCGCGACGTCGGAGAGCCGGTAGCCCTCCGTCTCACGCAGGCGCTCGATCTCGTCGACGACGAAGAACGCCTCCTCGTGCTCGTCGTCGGCGCGGAACCGCACGATCAGCTCGCCCGAGCCGGCCTCGGTCCACAGCGCCTTGGGCTTGCGCTGCTGGTTGTGCTCGATCAGAGCGTTCGCCGCCTCCAGGATGTTCTGCGTGGACCGGTAGTTCTGCTCCATCAGGAAGACGGTCGCATCGGGGTAGTCGCGCTCGAAGTCGAGCATGTTCTGGATCGTGGCGCCGCGCCAGCTGTACACGCCCTGGTCGGCGTCGCCGACGACGCACACGTTGCGGTGCTTCGCGGCGAGCAGGTTCACGAGCTCGTACTGCGCCCGGTTCGTGTCCTGGTACTCGTCGACCATCAGGTACGGGAAGCGCTCCTGGTAGTGCTCGAGCACCTCGGGGTGCTCGCGGAACAGCCGCACGGTCTCGGTGATCAGGTCGTCGAAGTCGAGGGCGCCGGCCTCACGCTTGCGCCGCTCGTACGCATGGAAGACCTTCGCGATCTTCTCCTCGTAGAAGTTGCTCGCCATGCGCGCGAAGTCGTCGGGGCCGATCACCCGGTCCTTCGCGCTCGAGATGGCGCTCGCCATCCCCTTCGGCGGGAACCGCTTCGGGTCGAGGTCGAGGTCCTTCAGGATGCCGGCGATCAACCGTTCCGTATCGCCGTCGTCGTAGATCGTGAAGCCGCTCGGTACCCCGAGGTGGGTGTGCTCGCGCCTCAGCAGACGAGCACACGTCGAATGGAACGTCAGGATCCACATGCCGCTCGTGACCCGCTCCCCCAGCATGCCCTCGACACGCTCGGCCATCTCCCGCGCTGCCTTGTTCGTGAACGTGATCGCGAGGATCTCGAAGGGCGAGACGCCCCGCTCGCGGATCAGGTAGGCGATGCGATGGGTGAGCGCACGGGTCTTGCCGCTGCCGGCGCCGGCGACGATCAGGACCGGTCCCTCGGTGTGCAGGACGGCTTCGGTCTGGATGTCGTTCAGGCCCTCGAGCAGGGGGGAGACGGCGTTCACGCCACGCAGTGTAGGAGGGATGGGCGACGGGGGGCCCGAGCGGCGGTACCGTTCAAGGCATGACCCAGGTGCGGAGCGAGTCCGGGAAGGCCAGGGCGTCGGCGACGACCGAGGCGCCGCCGTCACGCGGTGGCTGGCGCACGCTGGTGCACTGGTTCGGCATGGCCTGTCTCATGGTGGCGGCCGGGTTCGCCGGCTACATCGCGTGGTCGCTCTGGGGGACCGGGCTCCACACGGCGGAGGCGCAGGATCGGCTGCGGACCGAGTTCCAGGAAGAGCTCCGAGCTGAACCGGTCGAGCCGACGGCCGAGACCCTCGTGCCACTCGGCGGGGCGTACGCCCAGCTCCTGATCCCCGCGATCGACGTGAACTTCATGGTCGTGCAGGGCACCGGCTACGAGGACCTGAAGGATGGCCCCGGTCACTACCCGGACACGGCCGACCCATGGGACGACTCGGGCAGGGTCGGCATCGCCGGGCACCGCACCACGTACCAGGCGCCGTTCTTCGACCTCGAGAAGCTAGAGCGAGGCGATGAGATCGTCGTGCGCACGAGGTACGGGACGTATCGCTACGAGGTCGACCGGGTGTTCGTGATCCCCTCGGGTGGGTCGGGCCGAGTGCTCGTGCAGACGCCACGCCCGACCCTGGTGCTCACGACGTGCAACCCCAAGTACTCGAGCAGCGAGCGCCTGATCGTGACCGCCCGCCGCGTCGAGACGAGCTAGCGATCCGGCGGTCCCTCGAAGGGCGACGGCGTGCGCATGGGCACGTCGTCCGCGAGCCCGTCGGCGACGTCCGCGATCAGCGCTCCCAGCGTGAAGGGCTCAGGAGCTCCGGGAGAATGCAGACCGATGCTGCGAGTACCCGGTTCGTTCCCGTGCGGCCAGCACGATCTCACCGGCTCCCAGCGATGACGTCGGGGGTGGGGATGCTGCAGCGGCGCCGGTTCGATCTCGATTCCGATATCGCTTGGGGCACCTCCTCCTCACGATCGCGCGGCATCGGCCGAGCCTGCCTGGGACGGCCGACATCACTCCCACTCGATCGTGCCGGGAGGCTTCGACGTGATGTCGTAGGCCACCCGGTTCACCCCCGGCACCTCGCGCACAATCCGCGAAGCGATCCGGTCGAGCACGTCGTCGGGCAGCCGCGCCCAGTCCGCCGTCATCGCGTCCTCGCTCGTGACGGCGCGCACGATCACCGGGTTCTCATACGTGCGCCCGTCGCCCATGACCCCCACGCTCTGCACGTCGGCGAGCAGCACGCAGAACGCCTGCCACGTCTCCCGGTCGAGGCCCGCCCGCCT
The DNA here is from genome assembly GCA_035697485.1 of Actinomycetota bacterium. Lineage (NCBI taxonomy): Bacteria > Bacillati > Actinomycetota > Actinomycetota bacterium. The sequence goes on along the minus strand of DASSCU010000037.1, from coordinate 69,415 downwards.
GATCTCCTCGCGCACCACCGCATCGGCCCCTCGCACCTTCGCGAGGTTCTCGGCGCTCACCTCGCCCACGATGCGCACGGCGAGCCCGGGTCCCGGGAACGGCTGGCGCTGCACGATCTCCTCGGGCAGTCCCAGCTCGGCGCCGACCGCCCGCACCTCGTCCTTGAACAGGTCCCGCAGCGGTTCCACGAGCTCGAACGTCATGTCTTCGGGAAGCCCGCCGACGTTGTGATGGCTCTTGATGTTGGCCGCGGTCCTCGAGCCCGACTCGATCACATCGGGATACAGCGTGCCCTGCACGAGGAACCGTGCGTCGGCGTGTTCGCGCGCGACCTCCTCGAACACGCGGATGAACTCCTCGCCGATCGTCTTCCGCTTCGCCTCGGGATCGACGATGCCGGAGAGCCGCGAGAGGAACCGGTCCGCCGCCTTCACGTGCACGAGCGGCACCTGGAAGTGCCGGGCGAACGTCTCCTCGACCTGGTCCGGCTCGCCCTCGCGGTTCAGGCCGTGGTCGACGAAGACGCATGTGAGCTGGTCGCCGACCGCACGGTGCACGAGCAACGCTGCGACCGCGGAGTCGACGCCGCCGCTCAGCGCGCACAGCAGGTGGGCGTCGCCGACCTGCGCCCGGATGCGGGCCACCTGGTCGTCGATGATGTTCGTCGGCGTCCAGTCGGGAAGCAGGTCGCACCCGTCGTAGAGGAAGCGCTTCATCACCGCCTGCCCGTGCGCCGTGTGCGACACCTCGGGATGGAACTGCACCGAGTACATGCCGCGCGAGGGGTCCTCCATCGCGGCGATCGGGATCTGGTCGGTGGCTGCCGTGACCCGGAAGCCCTCGGGCGCCCGGGTGACGGCATCGCCGTGCGACATCCAGACCGTGTCGGTCGGCGGCAGGTCCTGCAGCAACAGCCCGGCACCGCGCTCGTCGAGCGAGAGCGAGGTCGCGCCGTACTCCCGCTGACCGGTCGCGGCGACCTCGCCGCCGAGCGCCCGGGCCATCAGCTGGTGGCCGTAACAGATGCCGAGCACCGGCACCCCGAGCTCGAACATCTCCGGATCGACCTGCGGCGCGCCACCCGCGTAGACCGACGCCGGCCCACCGCTGAGGATCAGGCCTGCGGGACGCTTCGCGCGGAGCTCGTCGGCCGTGGCGTCGTGGGGCACGATCTCCGAGTGGACGTGCGCCTCGCGCACACGGCGCGCAATCAGTTGCGCGTACTGCGCCCCCAGATCGACGACGAGGACGAGACGGGGGTCGACCTGCACCCGCTCAGGCATCGGCGGCCGCCAGCTCCCTGAGATCGTTCGCATGCTCGGCCAGGTGGTCGCCGACGGTGAGCAGCACCAGCTCGGCCGGTGGTGACCCAGGGTAGCCCCGGAGGGTGGCCGCCACCTTGCGAGCCGCATCGTCCAGCCGGTCGAGCAGCGCTTCCACGGAGACGCCGCGGAGCTGCTCGACCTGGCGCTCGTTCAGCTCGTCGCCCGTTTCCTCGCCGACGGGCAGCTCTCGGTAGTCAGCGAGATCGATCGTGCCGTCGGAGAGCTCCTGGAGGACGCGCTCACAGATCTCCGCCCATGCGACGCAATGGGCCACGACGTCGTGTGCGGACCATCTGTCGAATGCGGCGGGCCGATCGAGAGCGGTGGTCGACAGCGACCGCACCGCCGCCTGCAGAGCGGCGCTCTCCCGATCCGTTTGCTCGGCGAGCGTCGTCCCCGTCGTGCCCGGCGGGACCGTCCACTCCCAGGTGTCCCAGGGAGCGACCCCTGTCAATGCCCCATCCCAACGCGCTGTTGGGTCTGGTAGGTCTTGCCTTCGGTCTTGATCGACGGCGCGATCACGAGCTCGGCCTTCTGAAACTCCTTGATCGTCTGGTACCCGGTCGTCGCCATCGAGGTGGCGAGCGCTCCGAACAGGTTGAATGTGCCGTCGTTCTCGTGGGCCGGGCCCATGAGGATCTCCTCGATCGAGGCCACCTGCTGCGTCTTCACGCGCGCGCCCCGCGGCAGCGTCGGGTGGAACGTCGCCATGCCCCAGTGGTACCCGCGTCCCGGGGCCTCGTAGGCGCGGGTCATCGGGGACCCGATCATCACCGCGTCCGCGCCGCAGGCGATCGCCTTCGCGATGTCGCCGCCGGTGCGCATGCCCCCGTCCGCGATCACGTGGCAGTACCGGCCGGTCTCGTGCTGATGCTCGCGGCGAGCGGCCGCGGCGTCGGCGATCGCCGTGGCCTGGGGCACCCCGACGCCGAGCACCCCCCTGGTCGTGCACGCGTTCCCCGGCCCGACGCCCACGAGCACGCCGACCGCGCCGGTGCGCATCAGGTGCAGGGCGGTCGCGTACGACGCGCAACCGCCCACGATCACCGGGATGTCGAACGCCGGGATGAACTCCTTCAGGTTCAGCGGCTCGTGCTGGCTCGAGACGTGCTCGCCGGAGACGACGGTTCCCTGGACCACCAGCACGTCGAGCCCCGCATCGAGCACGAGCTTCGCGTACCGCTCCACCCGCTGAGGCGTGAGCGAGGCGCAGCTCGTGACTCCGCCGGCCTTGATCTCCTCGATGCGCCGGCCGATCAGCTCTTCCTTCACCGGCTCGGAGTAGAGCTCCTGCATGCGGCGCGTCGCCTTCTCATCGGGCAACGACGCGATCTCCTCGTAGACGGGCTCGGGGTCCTGGTACCGGGTCCAGAGTCCCTCGAGGTTCAGACACGCCAAGCCGCCGATCTTCCCGATCTCGATCGCGGTCGACGGCGAGACGGCAGCATCCATCGCGCTCGCCATCATCGGCAGCCCGAACGTGTAGGCGTCGATCTCCCACTCGATGCTCACGTCCTCGGGATCGCGCGTGCGGCGCGACGGGACGATCGCAACCTCGTCGAACCCGTAGGCCCGTCGGGCCGACTTGCCGATGCCGATCTCGAACTCCATGCCTTCCCCCACCCCTGGTCTCGCCCAGAAACGCAGGACGCCCACCGGTTCCCCGATGGGCGTCACTCCCTACATGACGGAAGGGTAGCAGACGCCCTCAGGGCTCCCGGGCGAGGGCACGCCCCACACGCTCGGCCACCACCACCGTCGGGATGTTCGTCGTCGCCCGGGGGGTGACGGGCATCAGCGACGCGTCGGCGACGACGAGCCCGTCGACACCGAGCACGTGCCCGTCGGCGTCGGTGACCGACCCCATCGCGCACGTGCCCACGGGGTGCCAGTAGTGGATCACGCCCGCGCGAACCGCATCGCGCAAGTCGTGTCGCGCCGGCGCCCCCGAACCCGGTTCCACCTCGCGATCGAGCAGGGACGCGAACGGCTCGGTCGCCGCGAACGCCCGCGCCAGTTCCACGCCGTCGATCAGCGCCTCGAGATCGTGGCCCTCCGGGTCGGTGAGGTAGCCGTGATCGAACCTGGGCGCGGCCTGTGGATCGAGGGTACGGAGCCGCAACGCGCCCCGGGATCGCGGCGTGAGCAGGGCGGTGAACACCCCCAGCCGTCCGTCCATCGAGATCTCAGGGAACACGTGCAGGTCGAAGGGCTCCGCCGCCGCCTGGGCGCGACCGCTCTCGCCCTTCGCGAACCCCTGTTCGTCGGGCACCGTCCTGCCGACCGCCTCGAACGCGGCTGTCCGCCGACGCAGCTCGTCGCTCGGGGCGAACGAGAGCTCGAAGCTGGGGTGGTCGTGCAGGTTCCGCCCGACGGGCACGTCCGAGACGACGGCCTTGCCGAGCCTCCGGATATCGTCGGCCGGGCCGATGCCGCTGCGTAGGAGCACAGCCGGCGAGCCGTACGTTCCGGCGCTCACGACGACGAGGTCGGCGCGGAGATCGACGGCCCCCTCCTGCCCGGCGACCCGCACCCCGACCGCCCGACCCGACTCCACGAGCACTCGGTCGACGACGGTGTCGCCCCAGACCGTGAGCTCGGGACGCTCCCGGACCGGGTCCAGGTAGGCGAACGCGGCGTTCCATCGCACGCCGTCGGGGCTGTTCGACGGCTCGGCGCAGACCCCGATGCCGCCGTCGAGCGAGTCGAGGTCGTCGATCTCGGGGAACCCCAGCGCCGCGCCCGCCTCGATGAACCCTCGGTGGAACGGCGCGACCTCGTCGTCGGCGAACCGGCGGACCCGCATGCGCGACGAGGCCTCGACGAAGAGAGGAAGCAGGTCGTCGGCCGCCCAGCCGTCGAGCCCATGGGATGCCCAGCCGTCGTAGTCGGCTCGGTGTCCCCACGAGACCGTGCACCCGTTGTGAGCGGAGCATCCCCCGATCACCCGCGCGCGCTCGTAGCCGAGCGAGCGGCCCGCCAGTTCCTCGCCAGACGCGTACCCCCAGTCGTGCGAGATCGGGATCGAACGGGCGTCGAGCAGCTCGGATGGCCATCGGCCGTCGCTGAACGCACCGTGGTCGGGACCCGCCTCGAGCACGAGAACCCGCCGCCCGGCCTCGACGAGGTGCGCCGCGACCACCGAGCCCGCGGTCCCACCCCCGCACACGATCGCGTCGAACCCGTCCACGTCGCCCAGCGTAGCCCGCGGACTTCATCGAGGTTCACCCGTTCGTCGCCTCGGGTTGACATGATGCTCCGATGCACGAGGTCCCCATCGCACCGCAGCACCCCGACGGGTTCTCCGAGCTGATCGATCCCGACGACATGCGCCGCTACCGCCGGGCACTCGCCGATGCGGCCGCGGGGCTCGACGGTCGGACGTGGTGGCACGTGAACTCCACCGCCGAGGGCGGCGGCGTCGCCGAGCTGCTGCACGCGTTGCTCGGGTACGTGGTGGCGTCCGACATCGACGCGAGGTGGATGGTGATCGAGGGCGACCCGGCGTTCTTCGAGGTCACCAAGCGCATCCACAACCGCCTGCACGGCAACCCGGGCGACGGCGGAGCGCTCGGACCGCAGGAGCGTGCCGTGTACGACGCGGCGCTCGAGCGAGAGCGAGGGCCGATCGAGGCCCTGGTGCATCCGGGCGATGTGGTGGTGCTGCACGACCCCCAGACGGTCGGACTCACGTCGCAGCTCGTGGCCCGAGGGGCGCACGTGATCTGGGTGTGCCACATCGGGATCGACCTTCCGAACGACCTCGCCCGAACCGCCTGGGAGTTCCTGCTCGACGACGCCAGGGCGGCCGCCGCCACGGTCTTCACCCGGTCGGCGTACGTCTGGAGCGGCCTCGACCCCTCCCGCGTCTCGATCATCCCGCCCTGCATCGATGCGGGGGCGCCGAAGAACGTGCCGATCGAGCATCCGACGGTCGAGGCGGTGCTGGCCGCCGCCGGCGTGATCGAGGCGCCCGTCGGCGACCCGACCGTGCGACTGGCCGACGGCAGCACGATCCGCGTCGCCCGAGAGGCCACGATGCTCGAGGACGCGCCGGTGCCGGCCACCGCCCCGCTCGTGGTCCAGGTCTCCCGATGGGACCGGCTGAAGGATCCGATCGGCGTGCTCACCGGCTTCGCAACCGAGGTGCCGCTCGACACAGGCGCGCACCTCGTGCTCGCCGGACCCCACGTCCAGACGGTGTCCGACGACCCGGAAGGGGCGGAGGTGTTGGCCGAGGTGAGTGGGGCGTGGCAGGCATTGCTTCCCCACGACCGCGCTCGCACCCACCTCGCCAGCCTCCCGGTGCACGACCTCACGGAGAACGCAGTGGTCGTGAACGCGCTGCAGCGACGCGCCGACGTCGTGGTGCAGAAGAGCCTGGCCGAGGGCTTCGGCCTGACCGTGACCGAGGCGATGTGGAAGGAGCGCCCGGTCGTCGGCTCACGCCTCGGCGGCATCGCCGAGCAGATCGAGCACGGGAAGAGCGGACTGCTCGTCGAGCCGACCGATCTGGCGGCCTTCGGCGAGGCGCTCTCGATGCTGCTGCGCGACGAGCCCCTCGCGGTCGAGATCGGCCACGCCGCCCGTCAGCGGGTGCGCAGCCGATTCCTCGCCCCGCACTTCCTCTCGGCGCACCTCGAGCTGGCGCTGCGGGTCGCCGGGGTCGCCGACCCCTGAGGTCAGTGCTCCTTGACGACCGTGCCCGCCTCGCTCACGCGCAGGTCGGTCAGGCCGGAGTGCACCCGGTCACCCGTGACGTGCACGGTGTCGTCGTCGACGTGACCGAGCTCCTGCAGCCGCATGAGCACGTGCTGCAGCGACTCCTCGGGCGTCTGCGAGAGCGTGTCGACCGTGATCTCGGGGTCCTCGGGCACCTCGTAGGGGTCGTCCACCCCGGTGAAGCCCGTGATCTCTCCGGCGAGCGCCTTCTTGTAGAGGCCCTTGGGGTCGCGGTTCGCGGCGATCTCGTCGACCGTCGCGTGCACGTAGACCTCCACGAACTCGCCGATCAGCTCGCGGCAGGCGTCGCGCGTCTCCTTGTAGGGGCTGATCGGGCAGCAGATCGTCACCACGCCGTTGCGAGTGAGCAGGTTCGCGACGAACCCGATGCGCAGGATGTTCGTGTCGCGGTCCTCCTTGGAGAAGCCCAGGCCCTTCGACAGGTTCTTGCGCACCTCGTCGCCGTCGAGGATCTCGGTCTTCAGCCCGCGCGACTGGAACTCGTGGTAGAGCATCTCGGCGATCGTGGACTTGCCCGCGCCCGACAGGCCCGTGAACCAGACGGTGAATCCTTGCTGCTCGCTCACTGCAGGAAGCTCCTTCCGGCGGCGCCGGCCGGCGCCTCGATGTCGTACAGGGACAGGATCGACGGACCCACGTCGACGAGGTTCATGCCGTCCACCCGGCCCATCTGCTGCCCGGGCAGGTTCACCATGGAGAAGAACGCGGTGCGGTCGTGGTTGGCGCCGTCGGTGCCGGTGTCGTTCTCGAACGTGAAGATGCTGGGATTGCCGACCGCGCCCACCGAGCGCCAGTCGAGGTCGCCGAAGTACACGATCAGGTCGGGCGCGACGCCCCGCACCTCGGGGTAGACGTCCTGGGGCTTGTGCACCTTCGTGCCCATCGGTACGCCGTCAGGTCCCGGCAACGCCTCGAGCTTCGTGATCATCTCGTTCCGCAGCGTCTCGTACTGGGCCGGCTCGACGATGCCCTTGGGTTCGCGCCCCTTGATGTTCAGGAAGCAGCGCCCGTAGTAGCCCCCGTCGCCCCAGGCCACCGTGCGGTTCCAGTCGATGTCGGCCTTCGCGATCGGTGTGATCTCGCGCACCGGCTCCTTGAGGACCAGGTAGCCCTCCTGGATCAGCCAGTCGTTGAAGCAGAGGCCGCCCATCATCGGTCGGGCGCCGTGGTCACTCATCGCGATCGTGATGACATCCTCGGGCAGCACCTCGAGCAGCGTGCCGATCTGCTGGTCGAGGAAGCGGTAATAGTCGTGGAAGGACGTCTCGTACTTGTTGCCGGGCTCGTAGAGCGGGTGCCGCGGGTCGTAGAACTGCCAGAAGCAGTGATGCAGCCGGTCGAGACCCATCTCGACCATCATGAAGAAGTCCCACGGCTTGGTCTTGATCAGCCGACGCGCGACCTGGAACCGCCGCTCCGTCATCTTGAAGATCTGATCCATCACGAAGTCCGGACCCTGCTGCCGGAAGTTCGGGATGTCGAAGATGTACTCGTTCTCCCCCAGCTCTTCCTCGATCTCGGTCTCCAGCTCGGCCGGGAACGCGTACCGGTCGGCGCTGGGAGGCGTGAGGAAGCACGCCACACGCCAGCCCGGGAACTCCTTGGGCGGCGGGAATCCGGGGGGGACCCCGATCAGGAGCGACCGCTTGCCGGTGGCACCCAGCATGTCCCAGACCGCCGGTTCCTTGACGCTCAACGAGGTCGCGACCTGCAGGCCCTCGTAGCTCGTGTCCTTGCGGTTGCGGAACCCGTAGATCCCGAGCTGGCCGGGCGTCATCCCGGTCATGCCGCAGGCCCACGCAGGCACGGTGATCGGCGGCGTGATGCTCGCGAGATCACCGTACATGCCGTTGGCGAAGATCTTCCGCAGGTTCGGCACCTCGTCGGCGAGGTCTTCGAACAGGAGCTTCGGTGCACCGCAGTCGAGGCCGATGACCGCGACCCTGGGTCCATCGTTCATGCGCTACCCCTTCGGTCCTTGAGCGCTCGTTGCATGCGTGCGTCCTCTCGGGTGTCGGAACGGGCGGAGGTCGCGAGCAGACGCGCTGGCGCGCGGGGCGGCTCCGCGGTGGGCGTATCCTACCAACCGGCCGAACCCCGGCCCACCTGCACAGGCGCGAGGACAGGAAGACGCTCGTGAAGCTTCTGCGACGGTTGTTGAAGGTGCAGGCCGCGCTGTGGCTGCTCTGGAGCCTGGCGATCGGGCTGTTCCCGCGCTGGGTGATGGAGGATCTCTTCGGCCAACCCGTGCTCGCCGATTACGTCTGGGTGCGAGCGGCGGCCGTGATGGGCATGGTGCTGGCCCTGCTGATGGTGCTCGTCGCTCAGAAGATCGACGAGCTCTGGTGGTGGTCGTGGGCGTTCGCGGTGCTCGAGGTCGGCACCGCCACCGTGTTCGCGATCAACGCGATCTTCGGTGTGCCCGAGGGCGCCGACGCGTGGCCGTTCTGGGCGCTCGCATCCGTGAACGGCGCGTTCGGGGCCGGCCTGCTGGTGGGCATGGGCATCGGGGGCCAGGAGAAGCCGTTCGTGTGAGGCTCAGGCCCTGGCGGCTTCGATGCGCTCGGTCGCGAGCCGATCCGCCGCGGCCGCCGGCGTGATGCCCTCGCGTTCCGCCCGATCGAACAGATCGGTCAACGTCTGGCCGATGCCGGCGAGCCGCGTCGTCATCTGTGCCTCGTCCCAGCCGAGCCGCTCGTAGCCGGCGAGATGGATCACCCCGCCCGCGTTGATCACGAAGTCGGGCGCGTACAGGATGCCGCGGGCGTGCAGGCGGTCGGCGTCCCACGACGTGGCGAGCTGGTTGTTCGCGGCGCCGGCCACCACCCGGCACCGGAGCAACGGGATCGACTCGGCCGAGAGGAGCGCCCCGGTCGCACACGGGGAGAACACGTCGCACTCGGTGTCGAACACGTGATGGGCCGTCGTCGACCCGGCGCCGAGCGACTCTGCGACCCGGGCGGCGCGCTCGCCGTCGAGGTCGGCCAGCGTGAGCGAGGCTCCCGCCTCGTGGAGCAGCGCGGCGAGCCGTGACCCGACCGCCCCGACGCCCTGCACGAGCAGGTGTCGCTCGGAGAGGTCGTCGTCGCCGAAGGCGCGGCGCACGCTGGCCCTGATGCCGTGGAAGACCCCGAGGGCCGTGGCACCGGCCGAACTCCCTGAACCGCCACAGGCCACCGAGCGCCCGAGCACGTGCGGGGTCCGCTCGCCGACCACGTCGAGGTCGGCCTCGCCCGTGTTCATGTCGGCGGCCGTCACGTAGCTGCCGCCGAGCGAGTCCACGAGGTCTCCGTACCGCAGCAGCACGTCGCGCCGTCGCACCGAGCCCGGCGCCGGCACCTCCGGCACGGCGAGCACCGCCTTGCCACCGCCGAAGTCGAGCCCGGCGGCGGCCTGCTTCATGGTCATCGCCTGCGAGAGGCGGAGCACGTCATGCAGGCCGTCGTCGGGCGTTCGGTAGGCCTTCATGCGGGTGCCCCCCATCGCCGGTCCGAGCACGGTGGAGTGGACCCCCACGAGCATCCACGTGGTCGACGATTCGTCGAACCGCACGACCACGTGCTCGCCGTCCCACCCGCGGATCAGATCCTCGAACATCGGGGTGAGTGTATTCCTGAGGGAACACGCGTGGGGCGGGCCGAGATGGCCCGCCCCACGAGGTGCTTCCCACGGCGGCACCGATGCCCGCCGCGTGCGTCGGTCAGTGCATGTGGCCGTGGCCGTCGCCGGCCGAAGCCTCTTCCTCCTCGGGCTTCTCCACGACGGCCGACTCGGCCGTCAGCACGATCGCGGCGATCGACGCGGCGTTCTGCAGCGCCGAGCGGGTGACCTTGGCCGGGTCGATGATGCCGGCCTTGACCATGTCGACCCACTCGCCGGTGGCGGCGTTGAAGCCGTCGCCGTCGCCCTCGCTGCGGAGCTGCTGCACGATCACGGAGCCCTCGTAGCCCGCGTTCTGGGCGATGCGTCGGGCTGGCTCACTGAGCGCGTTCCGCACGATGCGGGCGCCGGTGGCCTCGTCACCCTCGAGGTCGAGCTTGTCGAGCGCAGCCTCCGCGCGGATCAGCGTGACGCCGCCGCCCGGCACGATGCCCTCCTCGACCGCGGCGCGGGTCGCCGAGACGGCGTCCTCGATGCGGTGCTTCTTCTCCTTGAGCTCGACCTCGGTGGCCGCGCCGACCTTGATCACGGCCACGCCGCCGGAGAGCTTCGCGAGCCGCTCCTGCAGCTTCTCGCGGTCCCAGTCGGAGTCGGTCTTGTCGATCTCGGCCTTGATCTGGTTGATGCGGCCGGCGACCTCGTCCCCGCTGCCCTGTCCCTCGACGATCGTGGTCGTGTCCTTCGTGACCACGATCTTGCGGGCCTTGCCGAGCAGGTCGACGTCGGCGTTCTCGAGCTTCAGTCCGACCTCCTCGGAGATGACCTGCCCTCCGGTCAGGATCGCGATGTCCTGCAGCATGGCCTTGCGGCGGTCGCCGAAGCCGGGGGCCTTGATGCCGACGGCGTTGAACGTGCCGCGGATCTTGTTGACCACGAGGGTCGCGAGGGCCTCACCCTCGACGTCCTCCGCGACGATCGCGAGCGGCTTGCCGCCCTGCATCACCTTCTCGAGCACCGGCACGAGCTCCTGCACGCTCGAGATCTTCTTGTTCACGAGCAGGATGTACGGCTCCTCGAGCACGGCTTCCTGCCGGTCGGGGTCGGTGATGAAGTACGGCGAGATGTAGCCCTTATCGAACTGCATCCCCTCGGTGAACTCGAGCTCGATGCCGAAGGTGTTCGACTCCTCGACCGTGATCACGCCGTCCTTGCCGACCTTGTCGAGGGCCTCGGCGATCGTCTCGCCGATCGCCGGGTCGGCCGCGGAGATGGCCGCGACCTGGGCGATCTCCTCCTTGGACTCGACCTCCTTGGCCTCGTTCGCGATCGACTCGACCGCGCTCTCGACGGCCTTCTCGATGCCGCGCTTGAGCGCCATGGGGTTCGCGCCGGCGGCGACGTTCTTCATGCCGCCCTTGACCATCGCGCGAGCGAGCACCGTCGCGGTGGTGGTGCCGTCACCGGCGACGTCGTTCGTCTTCGTCGCGACTTCCTTGGTGAGCTGGGCACCCATGTTCTCCCACGGGTCGTCCAGCTCGATCTCCTTCGCGATCGTCACACCGTCGTTCGTGATCGTGGGGGCTCCCCACTTCTTGTCGAGCACGACGTTCTGGCCCTTGGGGCCAAGCGTGATCGCGACCGCGTCGGCGAGTTTGTCGACGCCGGCCTCCAGGCCGCGCCGCGCATCCTCGCCGAACTTCAGCAGCTTCGACGCCACGGTAGTCCTCCCTTGCCTTCGATGACTCGTATGTCAGACGGGATGGGACCCGACGCTCGTGCGTGCGGGTCCCGGGTTCCCAACGGTGTGTTCCCTACGAGACGACGGCCAGCACGTCGCGGGCCGACAGGATCAGATAGTCCTCGCCCTCGACCTTGACCTCGGTGCCGCCGTACTTCGAGTAGATCACCGTGTCGCCGACCGCGACGTCCATCGGCACGCGCTCGTCGCCGTCCTCGTTGAAGCGGCCCGGGCCGACCGCGACCACGGTGCCCTCCTGGGGCTTCTCCTTCGCGGTGTCGGGGATCACCAGGCCCGACGCGGTGGTCTGGTCACCCTCGTTGGCCTGCACGATGATGCGGTCGTCGAGAGGCTTCAGCTTGAAGTCCGCCATCTGACTCGTCTCCTCCTTGCGGTCTGCGGTCCGTCCCGTCTCGTTAGCACTCACGCCGGGTGAGTGCTAACAGGATAGCCACGGGAGTGCCAAGTGGTCAACGTCGGCGACGGGTTCAGGCGAGCTGGACGGACCCCGTCGCGGCCAGGAGCCGCGTGGCCGAACGAAGTCGAGGCTGATCAGGCGGTCGTCACCACGAGCTGGGGAGCGGATCCGGCCGCCCCCTCCTTCGTGGCGTAGTCGGCGCCGTTGCTCGAGGCGTTCTTGATCCGGAGGCTGTAGGTGCCGTTCGCCGTCACGAGGGCCGTGAGGTCGACCTCGTACCAGGTCCCCGCACTGACCGCGCCCAGGGAGCCGTAGCTCGCACCGGCGACCGGGGCGGTCGCCCACGTCACCGTGCCCTCGCTCCACGGTGGGTTGGTCTCGGCGGCGGCGTAGAAGGTGCCGCCCGCGGAGGAGGAATCCACGCAGAACAGGCGGAGCTTGGCGCCTGTGATCTGGCCGGAGACGTTGACGTTGAACTTGAGCAGGCCGTCGCTCACCGGCGAGCCGTCCACGCTGAAGCTCGGAGCGGACCCCGAAACCGCCGTCCCCGACAGGTTGACCTGGGCGTCGTCGGAAGGGGCGATGACGGCCGCGGTGCTGACGGTGATCGTCTGCGAGGTCGAGCTGGACCCAAGGGCGTTCGTCGCGATCAAGGTTGCGGTGAATGTCCCGGTCGTGTTGTACGTGTGCGAGGGCGAGCGCACGGTCGACGTGCCGCCGTCCCCGAAGGTCCAAGCCCAGCTCGTCGGCGAGCCGCTGCTCGTGTCCGTGAAGTTGACGACGAGAGGCGCACCTCCGCTTGTCGGCGTGGCGATGAAGCTCGCGGTCGGGGCCGAGCCGCCGGGTCCGGTCACGTCGAGCACGAAGACGGCGTGGGACTTGGGATCCGATGTCGGCCGCGCGCTGGAGTCGGCGCCGTCGGTGACGAGCACCTGTTCGCCGATGACCTCGACCGCCCGGGTGTCGAGGAGGCCGAGACCGGTGAGGCTGATGCCGCTCCAACCGGGCAGGAGCGTCCTGGTGGCCATCGACGCCCGGTAGAGGCGCTCGCTGCCGTTGACGGCCAGCAGGTCGCCGGTCGCGTCGTCGAAGTCGACGCCGAAGATCTTGGAGAGCCCCGAGATCGAGAACGAGGGCCCGAAGGTGTTCGTGGTGAAGTCATAGGTGCGGATCGTCGAGCCGTTCGCCACGTAGGTGAGGCCGTCGGCCGAGCGCCACCCCGCACCGGTCCACTCCGACGGCATCGGCTGCCACGACTGCACCTGGAATCGGTTGTTGCCGCCTCGTGTCAGACGGAACACGGTCGGGGTCGCGCTCGTGCTCCCGGAGAAGGCGTAGAGGATGTCGGCGTTCGCGTCGTAGGCGAGCGCCTCGAGGTCCTCGGTGCGCGCCTGACCGGCCGTGCCGCCGACCCCGAAGCGAGGCGCGTTGATGAAGTCCGACTGCGCGATCTTCCGGCGCAGCGCTCCCGTCGTGCGGTCGACCTCGAACAGCGCGTCGTCGTTGTCGGACGCCATCCACAGGGCGTCGTCGCTCGCGACGTACGCGCTGCCTTCGTTGTCACGGACCGAGGTCGAGGATCCCTGGAACGGCGACGTTCGGATCAGGTGGTTGAGGGTGAGCTGTGGCTGACTCGTGCTGATCAGGGCGTGCGCGGTGCCCGTCCCGACCACCGCCAAGGCAAGAACCACGCTCAGTGAGCGTGCGACCGATCGCCGAGCTCGACCCCGCATCCCCTGACCCTCCCCATGGCCGGTTCCTCACGCAGCAACGCCGCCCCGGCGGGATGCCCCTTCAAGGCATGCTCACGCCGACGGCCCTGCCGCTCCCCGACGCGAGGCCTCTCCCGCTCCCCCTCCGGATCCATCGGGTCAGCAGGCCAACCCCGCATCTGTAACAGCGATGAACGTCGAGGGGACCGTGCCGATGACGTAGGAAATCCGGGCGCGCAGGCTCCTCGGCCTACGCATCGCCTCGTCATGGCTCTGGTTCAAGCGATCCCCCAACCGTCGAAATCGGGCCCGAGGAAGGTGCGGACCCTCCGCACGTCCTCGCGCAGAGCGTCGGAGAGCTCGGCGCGCACCTCGTCGGGGATCACCAGTCGGTCGGGCAGCTGCGGCGGCGCCTCGGACGTGCGGCGGATGCTCCGGAGGGCGCGGATCACGTTGTTCTCGAGCTCCTTCGCGCGCTTGGCCGCCGGCAGATGACGCTTCAGCCCCTTGCGGAGCCACAGCGGCACCGGTGACCTCGGCGCGCGGTGCCTCGTCTCGTAGAAGGTCCGATCGATGTCGTCGGGGACATGATCGGGGCGGACCCCTAGGAACGCGTAGACCTGCTTGATCGCCTCGCGACGATCGCCGCGCAGGTCCTCGGCCGTGATGACCAGCAGCTGCTCGCGGGGAAAATGGTCGAGATAACGATCCAGCTGCATCGCGTATCGGCTGTAGTCGAGGTAGATCGGGTTCTCGCGCACCGCACGGCCGATCGGCGCTCGCTCCGTTCCCTCGGTGAGGCGGGTCTGGTAATGGGAACGGATCCGGTCGATCGGATCTCGGACCACGTACAGGAGGCGAGCGTGGGGGATGTGGTCGGCGATGCGGGCCGGGACGCCCTGGTATCGCGGGTACTTCGTGTACACGTTCGATGCCTCGCCGATCGCGACGACACCGGGCGGGGCTCCCTCGAACTGTCGTCGGTACCACCCGATCCCTCGGCCCCAGTTGCCTTCCTCCGCGAAGAACTCCGGCGCCTTGATCGACGGCATGAAGACCTGGGGGTGATCACGCAGGTAGTGATACAGGCTCGTCGTGCCGCACTTCATCGCCCCGATGAGCAGGAAGTTGGGCAGGGCTCCACCTCGCTCGTCGAGGGCGGGGGGTCGGGAGAGGCGTGTGCTCACGCACCCTGTCCAGTCAGGACGCACTTCGCGGTCCGGACCACGATCGAGCAGTCCGCCCAGAGGCTCCATCCCTCAATGTAGGCGTTGTCGAAGCGAACGCGATCGTCGATCGATGTGTCACCGCGCAGACCGCAGACCTGTGGGAGCCCGGTCATGCCGGCACGCACGCGATGCCGGTCCTCGTACCGGGGCACCCTCGCGGCGAACGAATCGGCGAAGTGCGGCCGCTCCGGGCGGGGACCGACGATCGACATCTCGCCTCTCAGCACGTTCACCAGCTGCGGCAACTCGTCCAGGCTCGTGGTGCGCAGCACCTTGCCGACGCGGGTGACCCCGTCGTCGCCGACCGTCCATCTCGTGTCCGAGTCCGCGATCTCGTGCATCGAACGGAACTTCAGGATCTCGAACGGCGTGCCGTCGAGGCCCACGCGCTTCTGACGGAACAGGATCGGACCCGGGCCGGAGAGCCGAACGGCGATCGCGAGCAGCAACAAGAGCGGCGAGGTCAGCAGCAGCAGCAGCGAGGCCACCACGACATCGAAGCACCGCTTCACGAGCTGGTTTCGTGAACGCGTCGTCGGTCGGCGCAGCTGCACGAGCGGGATGCCCCAGACGTCGTCCACGTTGCCCGCCCCCGGGGCCATGGCGCTGGCCTCCCAGAGGCGCGGCACGACGTGGAACTCCGCGGACGACCGTTCGGCCGACCGCAAGGCGGCGACCAGCTCCCGCTCCGAGACGCCGAAGGCGATCACGACGCGACGCACGCCCTGGGCCTCGATGAGCTTCCCGATGTCGCGCGGATCCCCCAGCAACGGCAGGTTCCCCACCCTGCGTCCCTCGGCGTCGACGGAGCCGACGAGACGCAGGCCGTACTCCGGGTGCTGGGAGAGGACGTCGGCCAGTCGGTCCGCGACCTCGCCGGCACCCACGATGAGCGTGGGCTCGGCGAGCACGCCCTCGGCCCGTGCCCTGCGTGCGAGCGCATAGGCCGCTCCGCGCCCGAGGAGGAGCAGGGTGACGGTCATCGGGCCCAACAAGGCCCAGTTCGGATCGGCGCCGAGTGCCGCCGCCGCCGGCATGAGCACGATCAGGGGCGCAGCTCCCCTCGCGAGCAGCCATCCGGCGTCGGTCGACAGCTGCGGACAGATCCTCCCCGCGCGTGCCGGATCGAGATGCATCCCCAACAGGACGATGCCGGTGTAGAGGATGCTCCAGGGAGTGACCCCCGCGATCACGACGGCGGCGGCGAGTGCGCAGACGTCGGTCACCGGGACGGCGGCCCGCAGGAGCCAGCCACGGTCGAGCGCCTGGCCTCTGACCGTCGATGCCGCGGGAAGGGGATGCACCGCCACGTGCTACCGCCCCCTCGGGGCCATGCCCGTTCTCCGCTGTGCGATCTCCACGCGCGCCCGACCTCCGTCTCGCGCCGCCCGGAAGACAATCGGGTGCCCCGGGCCACGACGTAGCAGGGAGTCTCGCCCTCGGACGGCGACGGAGCATCCGTGGATCGTCGTAGATGCGCTACGGGAAGCGATCGGGAGCGCACCGGCCGACGGACCGGATGCGTAGCGGGCATACGCGACATGCATGGGGTGGGGGCCGCGGCCGCTGGATAGGGTCCGGAGCGTGCGACGCGGCGACGGTAAGAGAGGGACGCGATCGGCGATCTTCGTCGCACTCACGCTCTCCGCCATGGTCGCGAGCCTGCTGACCGCTCTGCCGGCTCCCGCAGCGCCCAGGATCCTCTCCTTCCTGCCGGCCGCCGATACGACGGTGCGGGCCGATCAGCCGACAGCGACCGGTGGCTCGGAGACATCGCTCGCGGCCGACAACTCACCCGTGCGGTACTCCTTCATGCGGTTCACCGTCTCGGGCGTGGGTACCGACATCGTCGAGAGTGCGAAGCTCCGTCTCTACGTGACCGATGGCGCGTCCGTCGGCGGCGTGTTCTCCCGTGTGGCGAACACGACGTGGAGCGAGAGCACGATGAACTGGAACACGGCGCCGCCGGCCGACCCCACGCCGCTGGCCACGCTGGGCGCGATCACGACCGCCACCTGGCACGAGGTCGACCTGTCCACGCTCGTGACCGGAGACGGCCAGTTCGGCCTGCGGATCGCCACCCCGACGAGCAACAAGATCTCCTTCAGGTCGAAGGAAGGGAAGGTGGGCTTCCGGCCGGAACTCGTGGTCACGGTCGCTCCATCGCCGGACGTGGCGACACCGACCGCCTCGATCACCTCGCCCTCCCCGGGCGCGACCGTCAACGGGTCGATCGACGTCGGGGTGGACGCCACGGACGACGTGGGGGTCGTCGCTGTGGACCTGCAGGTCGACGGCCAGACCGTCGGGACCGACTCGACCGCTCCCTACGTGATCCCATGGGATTCGTCCTCCGTCGCCAACGGCGCCCACGAGCTCACGGCGATCGCACGAGATGCCGTCGGGAACGCGGGCGCCTCTCAGCCGGTCGCGGTGCTCGTCGACAACGTGGTTGACGTCGACCCACCCACGGCCCCGACCGGCCTGGTGGCCACGGCGACCGGTCCGACCCGCGTGGACCTCAGCTGGACGGCGAGCGATGACGACGTCGGCGTGGCCGGGTACCTGATCGTTCGCGACGATGCTGAGATCGACACCACCGCGGGCACCACGTACATCGACGACGGGGTGACCGCCGAGGCCACCTATCGATACACGGTGGTCGCGGTGGATCCGTCCGGGAACCGGTCGGTTCCCTCGGACCCCGCCGACGTGACGACCCCTCCCGCTCCCCCGGCGCCCACGTCGTTCACCTTCGCCGCCGCGGGGGACTTCGGTACGACGTCGAGGGCGACCGCGAGCCTCGCGACCCTGAACGCTTCCGGGACCGACTTCTTCCTCGCGCTGGGCGATCTGGACTACGACGAGACGCCGACCGACGAAGCGTGGTGCGACTGGGTGAAGGCCGGGTTGCCCGATCTCGGTCCGACGTACCCCTTCGAGATCGTCGCCGGGAACCACGAGGACCAGAACGGTGCCGACGGCTACATCATGAACCATGCCGCGTGCCTGCCGGACCGGCTGGGAGCGACCCTGGGTGTGGAACGGGACTACGGCGCCGAGTACTACTTCGACTACCCGGCGGGGGCTCCCCTGATGCGGGTGTTCATGATCTCGCCCGACCTCACGATCGAGAACGTCAACTACACGTACGGGATGAATGACGTCCACTACCGGTGGCTCTCCGATTCGATCGACGCAGCTCGCGCGGAGGGGATCCGGTGGATCGTCGTCGGCATGCACTACCCGTGCATCTCCGCATCGAACTCCGGCTGTCCGATCGGCCAGCCGTTGTTCAACCTCCTCCTCCAGAAGAAGGTCGACCTGATCCTCGGGGGACACCACCACAACTACCAACGCAGCAAGCAACTCGCCCTCCAGCCGGGGACGTGCCCGTCGTTCGTGCTCGGCGGGTTCGATCAGGACTGCGTCGCCGCCAGCGGCGCGGAATTGATGGACAAGGGCGCGGGGACGGTCGTCCAGGTGGTCGGGACCTTCGGGCGGTCCGGCTCCTCGATCAAGCTCGACGATCCTGAGCTTCCGTACTTCGCGACGACGGCCGGCGCCGGGAACGGCATCATGAGCTACAGGGTGACCGCCGATCGACTGGACGCCACCTTCGTGCCGAGCGTCGGGAGCGTCGCGGACTCCTTCACGATCAGCTCGGGCGGGCCATCGAACGGCGACTCGACCCCGCCGACGGCTCCGACGGGCCTCGTCGCGACACCGGTCGGGGGCGACCAGGTCGACCTGTCATGGACCGCCAGCACCGACGACGTCGCCGTCGACCACTACACGATCGTCCGCGACGGCGTCGCGGTGGACACGGCCCACGGCACGACCTACCTCGACGGGTCGCTGACGCCGGGATCGACGTACTCGTACGTGGTCAGGGCCGTCGACCTCGCGGGGAACGTCTCGGCTGCCTCCAACACCGCGGTCGCCACGACCGCACCCGGAAGCGAGCTCACGTTCGCGCCGACCGCCGACGCCACGATCCGCGCGGGGGCGCCGACGACGAACTACGGCACGAGCTCGTCGCTCTCGATCGACTCCTCCCCGAGCGAACACGGGCTGATGAAGTTCTCGGTGACCGGCATCGGCCCGCGCACCGTCGCGACGGCGAAGCTCCGCATGTTCAACGTCGGTGCGTCCGACACCGGGGGCGTGTTCTCGGCGACGTCGGATGCGAGCTGGACCGAGACGGGCGTGACCTGGGACAACGCTCCCGCGGCCGTCGGCACCCCTGTCGCCACCCTCGGTTCGGTGGGCACCAACACCTGGTACGAGGTCGACCTCTCGAGCCTGATCCGCGCCGACGGCGTGTACAGCCTCCGCATCACCACGCCCTCGACCGACGGGGCGAAGTGGACGTCGCGCAACGGCGATCCGGGGTTCACCCCCCAGCTGGTCGTCACCCTGCTGCCGTAGCCGATCCGCGCGCCGCGGCGGTCAGGCCATCTGGACCGAACGCTTGGCGAGGCCCATGAAGAAGCCTTCGATCGCCGTGTCGGGAGCGGCTTCGGGGTCGCCCGCCGCACCAAGCGTGACGAACAGCGGCGCGAGATGCTCGGTGGTCGGGTGCGCGTAGGGCATGCCCGGCGCGCGACGGCGGAAGTCCATCAGCTCGTCGACCGCTCCCCGCGCGAGTGCCTCGGCGGCCCACAGGTCGAACTCGCGCGACCACCCCGGCGGCGCCGCGTCGGTGCGCCAGTCGGTGAGGAACGGGAGCCCGTGCGTCAGGAAGCCCGAGCCGATCACCAGCACCGCCTCGTCGCGCAGCGGTCGGAGCCGACGCCCGAGGTCGAAGAGACGCTGCGGGTCGAGGGACGGCATCGACATCTGCAGCACGGGCACGTCGGCCTCCGGGTACATCACCATCAGCGGCACGTATGCGCCGTGATCCAGCCCGTACCCCGGCGCCTCTGCCACGGTCTCGGCATCGGGCATCAGCGCCTTGACGCGAGCGGCGAGCCCGGGCGCCCCGGGCGACGGATATGTCATCCGGTAGTAGCGCTCAGGGAACCCGTAGAAGTCGTACGTGAGCGGCGTGCCGGTCTCCGTCGCTCCGAGGGTCAATGGCGCCGACTCCCAATGCGCCGAGACGATCAGCACCGCTCGCGGTCGCGGCAGCTCGCCGGCCCACCGCGTGAGCTCGCTCTTCCACCGCTCGTCGTCGAGCAGCGGCGGAGCACCGTGGCCAAGGTAGAGGGCGGGCATCGTGGTCGCGTCGGCGGGCATGATCGTCGCAACGCATCGGGAGCCCAGCGTGTTCCACCGGCAGACCGTCACCGGGACGACGAGCGTCGTACGGCGGCTACGCGATCCGCAGGATGTGCGGCCGCCGGCCGCTCGGTAGCGTCGATGCGGTCGCGGATCGACGTGCGTACGACGTGCGCAAGAGGAGCCGAGAAGCCGCTCCGGGCGCGTCGATCTCGTGGAGGGAGGAGCGGAGACGCATGCGAGCGCTCGTCACCGGCGCGGCCGGCTTCGTCGGGAGCACCTTGGTCGAGCGACTCGTCGCCGATCGACACGACGTCGTCGCGATCGATGCCTTCTCCCCGTACTACGACCTGGAGCAGAAGCGGGCGAACTGGGAGGCGCTCAGCGGCCTCGGTGCCTGCCGGCTGATCGAGGGTGACCTCGCGACCGCGGACCTCGGGGAGCTGCTCGACGGCGTGGATGTGGTGTTTCACCAGGCCGGGCAACCGGGTGTCCGGGCATCGTGGCGTGATGGCTTCGAATCGTACCTGCGACAGAACGTGCTCGTGACCCAGCGGCTCCTCGAAGCCGCGAGCGGATCCGAGGTCGGACGGGTCGTGTATGCGTCCAGCTCCTCGGTCTACGGCAACGCCCCCGCCTACCCGACGACGGAGGACGACCTTCCCCGGCCGCAGAGCCCGTACGGCGTGACGAAGCTCGCGGCCGAGCACCTCTGCGGTGTGTACGCGCGCAATCACGGACTGCCGGTCGTGTCGCTCCGGTATTTCACGGTCTACGGTCCGAGGCAGCGCCCCGACATGGCCATGCATCGCCTGATCGAGGCAGCGCGCTCCGGACGCCCGTTCCCGCTGTACGGGGACGGGCAGCAGATCCGCGACTTCACGTTCGTCGGCGACATCGTGGAGGCGAACGTGCTGGCGTCACGCGCCGACGTGGCGCCCGGCACCGTGCTCAACGTCGCCGGCGGCACGGCCACGACCGTGCTGGAAGTCATCGCGATCGTCGAGGAGCTGACCCGTGCGACGATCTCGCTCGATCAACGACCGCAGGCCGCCGGTGACGTGCAGCGGACGGGGGGCTCGGCGGAACGCGCGGCCTCGGTCCTCGGCTGGACCCCGAACGTCGGGCTCCGCGACGGCCTCGCGCGGCAGGTCTCGTGGCACCTCGATCGGACCGTTCGTCCTGCACTCGCCGCATCGGCGGCGGGCACGTAGACGCGCACTCGCGCACCCTCGTTCCCGTCCCCTCACGCCCGAACGAGGGGAGCTTCGATGAGCGGCTCGATCACCTCGCGATACCTCCGGGCGATCTCATCGGGCGACCACGAGGAGAGGTCCGCCGCGGGAGGAGGGCGCTCCGCCGTCAGAACGGCCTGGATCGCCTCAGCGGCATCCTCGAGCGCCCCGGGAGCGACCGCCCGGCCTACGGCCCCCAGCTCGAGGAGCTCCTGCACGCCGTCGACGTCGTAGGCCACGAACGGCGTGCCGACGGCTGCCGCCTGGACCAACACCTGCGGCAGGCCCTCGACCCCGCTGAGAAGGACGAGCGCCTCGACCGCGGCCACCAGGGAAGTCGGCTCGTCGACGAAGCCGAGCACCGCGGCGTCTCCCGTGAGACCGCGATCGACCAACGCGTGCTCCAGCTCCCGTCGGAGCGGACCCTGCCCGGCCACGGCGAGGAAGGGCCGCGCCGGCAGGGGCACGTCCATCAGGTGTTCCAGGAGGTCGACGAGCTGCAGGACGTTCTTGCGCGGGTCCAGGCTCCCCAGGTAGAGGACGACCGGCCGGTCATCCGGCAGTCCGGCATCCCGCCGGACGCGGACGGCGTCGGGGCCGTGCGCGGTGTGCACGTGGGCATCGGATCGGACCACGTGGAACTTCACCGGCTCGATCCCGAGCTCGGTGTACCGGCGGACGAGATCGGCGCCGACCACGACGTAGGCACCCGTGTGGGCACCGAGCCGTCGTTCCAGCGCTCGGAAGACCCGATCCTGCACACGTGGATACCCCGGGCCGAAGCTGGCCATCGACAACGAGTGGACGACCTCGCCTCGCGGCATCGAGGCCGCAGCCGCGCGCCCGAGGACGCCCGCCTTCGACTGGTGCGTGATCAGGAGATCGTAGGGCTCGGTCCGGAGCAGCCGCGAGAGCTGCATGAATGCGGCGACGTCAAGGACCGGCTGAGGCCGGCGAACCAGGGAGCGGATCACCCTCAGCGATGCGGGAGCGACGCGCTCCCGGGCCAGGTCGAGATCGGACTCGGGGCCGACGATCAGGTGATGGTCGGCCGAGGGGATCGCCCGGGCGATGTCCCTGATCCGAGCCTCCGACCCTCCACGCAGGAACCGGGTCGCCACGTGGATCACCTGCGGACGACGCTGCGGCGAGGCCACGGCCCTATCCGCCGACGTGCGCGAGCTCCTCGTCGTCAGGATCGCGCACGACGTCGTTCCGGGCCGCGAACATCGCCGCCTCCAACCTCGAGTGGACCCCGAGCTTCGTGATCAGGTTCTGGACGTGCGTCCGTGCTGTCTGCGGGCTGATCACGAGGTCCTCGGCGATGCGGTCGTTCCCTGCCCCCTGCGCGAGCAGGGCCAGGACCTCGCGCTCGCGGCGGGTCAGCCGAGCGAGCCGTCGCATCGCCTCATCCTGTTCCTTCCGATGGCGCATCAGCCCCGACAGCAGCGGGGCGAGTAGACGGGGGGGCACGACCATCTCCCCGTCCAGCACCGCGTGCGCCGCGGTGATGAGGTCGGTCAGGGGGCAGTCCTTCGTCAGGAAACCGCTCGCCCCGGCCTCGATCGCTGCGACGAGCGGGGCATCGTCCTCGCTGGGCGCCAGCACGATCACCGCGCAGTCCGGGAGTCGCTCCTTGATCCGGCGCGTGACCTCGATGCCGTCGATGCCGGGGAGCTCGACGTCGATGAAGGCGCAATCGGGTCGGAGCTGCATCGCCTTCGCGATGGCGCCCGGCCCGTCTCCGACATCGGCGACGACGACGATCCCGTCGTGGGCTTCGAGGGCGGACGTGATCGCCTCGCGGAACAGCGCGTGCCCGTCTGCGAGCACGGCCCGAACGTGGCGCTGTCGATCATCCATGATTGCCCCCCGACGTCCGGACGTTACGCGTCGCCTGGCCCATGGACACGCGATGCCCGCCGTAGAGCCGCTACGTCGTGCGCGCGAGGCGACCGGCCCCGCCGGCCCGCGCGTCGTCGATGGAAGTGGGACCTTCGAACAACCCGTGCCGCACGGCGAAGGCGGCAGCCTCGAGCCGCGAATGGACCTGCAGCTTCGTGAGGATGCTCTGCACGTGGGTCCGCACCGTGTTCACGCTGATCTCCATCTCTCGAGCGATGTCCGGCCCCCCGCTCCCTCGAGCGAGCAACTCCAAGACCTGACGTTCCCGAGGGGTGAGGGTGGAGACGAGCAGCTCCACGAGCCGATCGGGCGACGCGGCCGAAGGGTCGGGCCGTCGCGGAGGCCGGGAGAGCGCCACCGTCTCCCCCGCCATCGCGGACCTGATGGCTCTCGAGAGCGTCGCGACGCGCAGATCCTTCGTGAGGTATCCGCGGAAGCCCCCCGCGATCAGGTCCTTCGCCTTGCGCTCGTCGTCCAACGCGGTCAGCGCGATGACGACCGTCTCGGGCCTGATCCCCAGTAGGCGCGAGCCGACCTCCTCGCCACGCATGTCGGGCAACCCCAGGTCCACCAGCGCCACGTCGATCTGCCGGCGCACGGCCACCTCGATCGCCGCAGATCCGCTCGTCACGATCGTGACCTCCATGCCGAGCCGCTGCAGCGTGGGGCGGATCGCTTCGGCGAACAGCCGGTGGTCGTCGACGATCAGCGCGTCGATGGCGACCCCGCTTCCTCTGCCTCGACCCCACCCACGCGGAGGGGCAGCGCCAGATTGAACGTCGTCTCCGACCGCCCTCGGGCGACCCAGACCTGTCCGCCGTGCGCCTCCGCGACGCGTCTCACGACGAAGAGTCCGAGACCGCTCCCCGCACGTGCCGAACGGACGGACCGACCCCGCACGAAGGGCTCGAAGATCGCGTCGACGTCGCCGTCGGCGATCCCCGGGCCCAGATCACGAACGGTGATCCTCGCCCACGGTTCGTCGATGGTCACCCCGACCTCGACCGGTGATCCGGGCGGTGAGAATGCGAGGGCGTTGCGGACCAGGTTGGCGACCGCGAGCGACACGTGGCGACGGGAGATGGGAACCTTGATCTGGATCGGGGACGGCTCGAACGCCACCCGCCGCTCGCCCGTCTCACGCGCGACCGACTCGACGGCGGCGCCCACCACGCGCGACAGATCGGCTCCGCGGCGCCGCATCGCCTCTTCGGGACGCGACCAACGCAGCAGGACATCGACGGTCTCCGCCAGGTCCTCGAGCTGCCGCCTGGAACGCCGAAGCTTCGCCCGATCCGCGGAGGCGTGCCCGCCCTCCTCCAGCATCCCGTCGATCGTCGCCTTGGCGGCCAGCATCGGCCCTCGGATCTCGTGGGCCGTCACCGCCAGCGCGGTGCCGTACCAGTCGACGCGTCGCTCGGCACCCTCGAACGACGACATCCAGTCGAACCATTCGCTCGCGAGGTCGCGGAGGGACGCCACGGCCTCGATCGCCGCCGGATCTGCCGGCGCCTCCACCAGCACCACGGCACCACCCCCTCCGGTCACATCGACCCGGCGGTCGCCGATCTCCGAACGGAACGCGGCGACGAGTTGCTCGACGACGTCGCCGTCGTCGGACAGCGCCGGGGAGCGCAGCCGGTCGCGCCGGCGCGAACCCAGCCCCCCCGTCGACACGAGGCGGGGCGACCAACCACGCTCGACGATCCAGCCGACGGACCGCACACCGAGATCGCGGTGCAGACCCCGAACGAGGACGCGGATCGCTCCGTCGCGGGAATCCTCGCCCACCATCCGTGCGCCGAGCCCGATCGCCTGTCGCATCGACGCTCGGCTTCGATCGATCGACGAGCGCGACGTGAGGTTGGCAAGAGCCACGGCCGTCTGACTGATCACGGCATCCACGGTTCCCCAGCGCTCAGGACGTTCGGACGAGGTCGTCGCGATCTCGACGGCCCCGAGAGCCGTGCCCCGGGACACGAGAGGGATGGTCCGGATCCGGGCTCCCCCGAACGCGCGGGCTTCACCGAGCCGCGCCGCCTTCGTCTCGACCGCGTGCCTGGCGCGTCGGAAGGACGGATCGCCCCAGATGTCCTCGCCTGATTCATCGACGGAGCGGAGCCGACCGAGGTGGTCGACCACGATGAACCGCAGCGCGACCACCTCCCCGAGGAGGGCCGCGGCGATCCATCGTCCCGACGCCCGCAGGAGACTCTCGACATCGGGCTCTGACCCGAACGCATGGCACATGCCCAGGAGCAGTGCCGAGTCGTCGTGAGCGGTCCGCTGAAGTGCCGCCTCCGCCGTTCGCCCCAAACCTCTCCCCCCGTTCCCATACAGCAGATCGCGTATGAGTCTCTAGGGGGGGAGTCTATTTGAAACAACTTCACGCTGTAAAGGATGTAGGGGAAACGGGCTAGGCCGTTTCAGCGACCCAGCATGTGAAACACTGCGGAGCAGGGTCTCTTCCTGTGGAGAATCTTACCCACCGAGTTCTCCCCAGGTTCGCTTCAGGTCATCCGTGGCGACAGCTTGAGGAAGGCGGTCGCGACCGCACGAGGCCGCAGGCTACGCTCGCGAGCGCTGATGACGACGAGCCCGCACAAGGCCACGACGTAGACACAGCCGGCCGCGACCACGACGACGGCCAGGGGCAGATCAGCGAGCAGCACGACCGCGGCGGCGAGCGGGATGCAGGCGAGCCCTGGAACGAGGACCGCGGTGAAGAGGCAGGTGGCGCCCGACACCCGACGAACCATCACCGCATACGCCACGAACAGGCCGGTCTCGGTCACGATCGTCGCTGCGACCGCTCCGAAGTAGGACCACTGCGGGATCAGCGCGAGGTTCAGCCCGAGGTTCACGGCCGCGGCGACGCCGACGGCAACGGTTCGCTGCGTCTGATGGTCGGCGGCCGTCAGGGCGGTGCCGAGGGAGTTCCCGAGCATGCGCAGAGGGATGATCGGGACGAGGAGCTGGTAGGCGAGCACCGCCCGCTCGAAGCTGCTTCCGTACAGCACCTCGAAGACCCTGGGCGCGAGCAGGAACGATCCGACGGTGATCGGCATCGCGATGGCGCCGAGGATCAACACGGAGGAGTCGAGCAGCCGGCGGAGCTCCGCGACCCGCCCCGGCCAGGCGCGGCTCATGCGCGGGTACATCGACATGTTGAGCATCCGAGGAAGGATGTTGAGGTACAGGACGAGGTTCGTGGCGGACTGGTAGAGGCCGACGGCGTGGGGGCCGACCATGATCCCCAGCAGGATCGTGTCGAGCCGGATGTACGCGAGCGACAACGCGTCGTCGAGCGCGAACGGCATGGACTTCTTCAGCAGCGGCGCCACGGCTCCCGCATGCCATCGAGGGACCAGCGTGATGCGGAGCTTCGTGGCCACGATCAGCCACGCCGCGACGAGACCGACCAGACGCGACGCGAGGTAGGCAGCCATCACCCCCGCGGCGCCGGCCCCGCCGACCAACACCCCGATCGTCAGGAGCACGAACGCGCCCTCCTGCACCCCCACCGCCAGCGCCTCGTACCGCATCCTCTCCAGGGCCCAGAACGGCGCCATCGTGATCCGCATCACCGAATCGACCATGAGCGCGAGGCCGGCCAGCACCAGCACCGTGGTGCCCGCATCGAAGAGCAGCCCGAACACGAACATGAGCGCCGTCACGGCGACTCCGGCGAGCCCGGCGGTCGTCATCGCGGTCTCGACCACGTCCCGCATCTCGCCCGGACGCCTGGCGAGCTCTCGCACGAGGAGCTTGGGCAGGCCGAACGCCACCGCGAAGCTCAGCAGCAGTGTCAGCGTCAGCGCGAACTGGAACCGGCCCAGGCCGGCCGGTCCCTCGAGGTGGGCGAGCAGCACGGTGGCGAGCAGTCCGCCCAGCGTCCGGGCGCCGAACGCCAGGAGCCGCCAGCCGGTGTTCGAGGCCAGCACGAGCCCGACCGAACGACCGGCGCCGATCGGATCGGCCGACGACGTCACGACCCGGCCTCCTCGCCGATGCCCTCGGTGGTGGTGGCACGTGCCCCGTCGGGCCGCGCCCAGAGGGAGACGGCGGCGATCAGGCCGAGCAAGGCCCACACGTTGCGGAAATGAAGGATCTCGTGGGTGAGCGAGGAGATCGCCAGGACGAGCAAGGCGCCCGCGAGGAACTGCGGGGCGCCCAGCACGGCCGCGTACGCCGGGGCGAGGGGCCGGATCGCGAACGACGCCATCCTCCTCGCCACCGATGCGATCAGGAGGATGAGGGCGATCGATCCCATCAGACCCCGTTCCACGAGTGCGGCCGCGTAGTCGTTGTGGGCCCCCTTGGCGTCGTTGAACGGCCCTTCGTCCAGCACCGCCTTGGTCGCGGCGGCTCCGTAGCCCGAGACGGGGTACTGGAGGTACGCGTCGCCGAGACTCTCCCAGCGTCCGAGGCGATCGCCGGCGCTCTCCTCACCTCGTCCGAGCGTGTTCCTCAGGAGCCTGATGTCGCTCTCCTGAGCCGCCGCCGCGACGTCGAGGCGCACGAACGCCACCGCCACCCCCACGACCGCGACCGCGGCGATCGACGCGGCGGCGATCGCGCTCACGATGTCGCGACGCCTCGCGATCGACAGGATGCCCGCGAGGACGAGGCCGAGCAGGATCCCACCGATGGCCGCGTTCGATGCGGAGAACAGCACCCCCACCGCGACGATGGTCGCCGTCACGGTCTTCCGACGCCGCGTGAGGATCGAGCCCGAACTCAGGATCACGAAGAAGGCGCACGCGAAGTAGGCGCCGGCCTGATTCGGATTGTCGAACGCGAGCGACGCACGCCCTCCGGCGATCTCCTGCCCCGAGAGCGCCGAGATCCCGGTCACCCCTCCGACGATCACGATCGAGGCTGCGACCGTCGCGCTCCACACCCACGCCCTGAGGATCGAGGCGAGCGTCTCGGGGGTCCTGCACACGTTCGCGATCGCCAGACCCCACGCCAGCAAGACCAGGTCCTGCACGACGGCGATGACCCCGACCGTCGGATGGTGGCTCGCGAGGGCCGCGACGAGCCCGGCGATGCAGAACAGGGTCATCGACGCCACGAACGGCATCTGCAGGGGCACCTGGCTCCAGCCGAGCCAGAGGAAGACGACGGCCGTCGCACCGACGATGGCGAAATCGGCAGGTCGCACCGGCCCCAGACCAGGTTGGAGGACCGGCACCAGCCAGATGCTGACCCCGACCGCCATGGCGGCCCATCGATGCGCGGCGAGCGCCGCCGTCTCTCGCCCCGCAGTCATGGGCGGAGCCGCAACGAGCTCCGGGGTCATCGGGGTCAGCTCGCCTTGGGGGCGAGCTCTCGGGCCGGCACCCCTGGTGCTCGCTGCTTCCGACGCCGAACGGCCCGCCTGCCGGCGTGGTCGTAGACGAGCACGCCGAGGATCTCCCACCCCGTGACCGCGTGGGCATTGCGGATCTCTCGGACGAACGACCGCTTGACCACCGATGGCGCCACCGCGACCAGGGCCGCAGCCGCGGGCACCGCCGTCCTCGACAGGTTCACGGAACCCGTCACATCGGCGCCGAAGCTGCGGACCACGAGCTGACCGCGCCCGCGCCTTCCCGCGGCTCGGTCCGAAGCGCTCGGCCCATCGTCGCCCTCGAGGGTGGATGAGATCGACTCGAGGTCGATCGCCGGACCCATCGCAACGAGCTCCAGCGTCGACGCCTTCGCCCTCGACGCGGCGAGCCGTGTGTTCACGACCGCCCGTTCGGATGCCACGGAGTCCCGATCGCTGAGCCTCGACAACGTTCCGAGCACGGGCACCCCGAGCGCGTCGCCGACCGCGGAGGCCCCCACGAGCGTGGGGCTGACC
This sequence comes from Actinomycetota bacterium, assembly GCA_035697485.1. NCBI lineage: Bacteria > Bacillati > Actinomycetota > Actinomycetota bacterium. Next base: position 40,435 of record DASSCU010000037.1, on the reverse strand, counting down.
GCCTCGATCAGCCCCGCGACGCCCGCGCCGACGAGGAAGCCCAGGAGGGCTCCGAGCACGGCCATCGGCACGGTGTGTCGTGAGTCCGCAGCGGGCGGCGGCACCGCCGGGTCGATGACCTGAGGCGCGGTACGGCTCGCGGCCTCGACCAACAAGGCGCTCAGCTGCGCCTCGTACGACACCCGCTGTCGATCCAACGCCTCTCGCTCGGCGACCAATGCGTCGCGACGAGCCTGGACCTGCTCCCGGTCGGGACCTCCCTCGTTCAGCTTCAGCCCGAGGAGGGTGATCTGCTCGTCGAGCGTCGCGGTCTTCTCGAGTACCCCGTTGAGTGTCTCCTCGACGAGCGCGAACGCCTGGCCGCTCGACCCGCCGCTCACCTCCGCCCACCGCTCGACGACCTCGTCGGCCAGACTGTTCGCGATGGCGGTTGCGGTGGTCACATCATCGGCGGTGACCGAGAGCTCCAGGAACTCCGATGACCCCAGCGTCTTGACCGAGACCGCAGCCGGGTCGATGACGACCGGGGCGCCGTTCAGCCCCGCGGCCTGCGTCGCGCTCGCGAGCACCGAGCGGCTGGTCGCAATCGCCTCGGCCGCATCCGCGATCGACACCAGTTCTCCGGTCGCGTCGGCGGAGCGATCGCCGATCGTGACCCGCGAACGCGCCGTGTAGGAGGGCGGACCGATCGACGCCAGGGCCACCCCTGCCCCGATGCCGAGGACGACGCACAAGACGATCGCACGTCGGTGGGCGTAGAAGATGCGCCGGAACGCTTCGTTCAGATCCACGCTCTCCCTTCCACCTCCGTCGATGCGGCGTCGGGCCGGCGCGGGACCGTCCCCGCCTCACCACGGCCTGATGCGCGGACCCGGACCGCGCAGGGTTCGTCAATCTAGGCGGTCCCCGACGACGGATACACGCGGTCGGCGACGTAGGTCGTCTACGTCGTATGCAGCATCACGGTCCGGCGGCCGATGCCCCCTCGCGCCCGCCTACGGCGACGATGGGTGGCTTCGCATCGATCCGGTGTACGGCCGCATCGATCGCATGCATCACCACGCCGGGGTCGTGATACGCCCCTCCGATCCGGATCACCGATGCCTCGTCGGGCGCCGCCGATCGCCACCAGGTGATGAGCCGGTCCAGGAGCGCACGCCCTCGAACGAGCTCGGCGTGGAGCTCAGCATCATCGGAGAGCCGCTGCAGGCGGCTGTGCGCCGACCGCCGATCGCGGAGCCGGCGAACCAGCAGCTCGACGGGCGGATCCAGCACGATCACGACGTCGGGGAACGACCATCGACCGACCGAGCCGCTGAGCGTCCCGAGGGTCGCGGCGGGATCTCCACGCAGGGCGAGGGACCACAGCGCCTGGACCACGCCCTCATCGAACAAGTGGACCTGGGGTGTACCTCGTGCCCTGCCCATCAGCGACTGCGTGCTCGCCCACTGCACCCAGCGCGACACGGCCTCCACCGTTCCCGGCTGCCCGGATCGCCCGATCCGGCTGGCGATCTTCGCTTCGAGGACCGGGCGTCGGATCGTTTCGACCGCGACCAGGCCGAGCTTACGAGCGAGGCGACGCTCGGCCGAGACGTCGGGCGCGATCCCGAGGGTCGGGCGAAGGAAGGAGGCACCGTCCTGCACGTGCCCGAGGGCCGATGCGAGGGAGGTCTTCCCGGCACCCGGGAGCCCGCACAGCTCGACGATCACCGCACGCGACAGCCGGGTTTCGACGCTCACAGCCTCGACCACACGAGATGTCGGACGTCGCGCTCGACCTCTCGGAGATCCTGACCGGAATCCACCACGAGGGCGGACGTCCCGCTCCAGTCAGTGCGCCAGATCTCCTCCGATCTGGGTCGCACGAACTCCGGCGGCTCCTCATGACGCTTCCGCTCCACGGCGACGTCGGGATCCACGCGCAGGACGATCAGGACATCGGGGGGTGTGAAGGATTCGTAGTAGCGCCGCTCCAGCGACGCGAGCCATCGGACGCCGGGTCCCGATCGTTCGTGATCCGCCAACCAGCCGGTCTTCGCTCCGTCCATCGTCCGCACCTCGGCGAGCGGGAAGCGGTCCGACACGACGATCGAGCCCCGGAGGACCGCTCGGGTGGCCTTGCGATAGAGCCGGCACCGGTCCCGAGCCGTGAGCACGTGCCATACCACCCAGGCCCTGCCCGGGTTCTCACCCCGCTCTCGAAGGTGATCCGCGGGCACCCGAGTGCTCCGAAGCATGCCCATCGTGCGGAGCACGTACATGGGGCCTTTGATCACGATCGTCAACAGCGATGGCGGGGGTTTGCCGAGGTGGATGCGCTCGACCCCGAACGGTCCCGACAGCCATCCGGCGATCGCGCGCTCGGCGGTGGACTTGCCCGCTCCATCGCCGCCGACGAAGGCGATCAAGGCGCCCCCTCCTGCGAGGCGCTTCTTCGATCGACCTCGCAGGACGCGCCGCGCCACCCGCCCGATCCTGCGCTCGATCCGAAGGAACGCGTCGGCGATCCGGCCGTGCTTGCGATGCTCGGCGAACGCGCGGTGCAGCCTCCCGGCCGCCCGAGCCTTGCGCCACGGACGCGCTCGTGGCTGGATCGCGGCGAGACATGCTCCGAACAGATCGGACCCGAGGAACGGAAGCTGCGAGCCGACGATCTCCGCGACGCGGTCGAGATCGGCTCGCTCCGAGAGCCACATCAGCTCGCGCCGCTCCGAGGGGCTGAGCCGGCCCTGCATCATCACCATGGCGTCGACCGTGCAGTGCTTCGCGACCATCCGCAGGACGAACAGCAGGAGTTCGTGCTCGGGCGAGGCCACCGCCAGCGTCCCTGGCTCCCGCACGGCCGCGGCGATGTAGTCGTCCTCGATATCGAGCGCGAAGTTCTTCGTCATGTCGTCGCCGAAGACGAGCCGTCGATGCGCGTGCACCTGGACGAGACGACCGCTCGGCTCGTCGTGCCCGTAGTACTGCGCGACCCCCGGCATCCGCCGGACCCGGTTCGGCACCCCTTCCTTGAACCCCAGCTCCGAGAGCACCTGGAGGAATCGGCCGGCTCCCTCGGCGCCGATCAACAGGTCGAGGTCGTTCTCCCCGCTGAGGGAACGATCGATCGCCTCGTTGCTCTTGAAATGGCAGTAGGGCACCCGAGCGTCGTCCAGGCCCCGACAGAGCCTCGTCACGAGATCGAGTGGTGGGACGGCATCCGCGTCGACGTCGACCGACGGCGGGAGCGTCGCGTGAGCATCTCGCTCGTGCGCTGTCGTGACCAAGGACACCTCCGGGCGATCGAGCGAACGGGCACGAGGACCGTCGGAACGTAGCCCGAGGCGGCCCCGATCGCCGCCGCTCGATGCGGTAGCGGGCATACGTCGGATGGATGAGATCGCCGGATCGGACTCGGCCTCGAGATGCACGAGGGGCCCCCGTCAGGGGGCCCCTCGGCCTTTGCGGTGCAACCCGGTGCCTACACGCTCTTCGCCGTCACCTGCAGTCGCCCGGCTTCCTCGAGCTGTCGCTCGATCCACGCGTAGGTGGATTTGAGGCCGTCCTCGAGCGTGACCTCGGGGGCCCATCCGAGCGTCTCCTTGCAGCGGTCGTTGTCGCTGTTGCGACCGCGCACGCCCTGCGGCTTCGTCAGGTCGTGCTGCTTCACGAGTGTCTTGCCGGCGACCTCGCTGACGAGATCGACCAGCTGGTCGATCGTGACGAGCCGGTCCGAGCCGAGGTTCAACGGTTCCCAGTGATCGCTCTGCGCGATGCGGTAGATGCCCTCGACGCAGTCGTCGATGTAGGTGAAGGAGCGGGTCTGCTGACCATCGCCCCAGATCTCGATGTCGGCGCCGTCGTCGGCGAGCGCGACCTTGCGGCTGATCGCCGCGGGAGCCTTCTCGCGCCCGCCCTCGTAGGTGCCGAGAGGACCGTAGATGTTGTGGAAGCGGGCGACCCGCGTCTCGAGCTTGCCTTCCTCCTGGTAGTACTGGCAGAGCTTCTCGGAGTAGAGCTTCTCCCAACCGTAGCCCTCCTCCGGGTCGGCCGGGTAGGCGTCCTCTTCCTTCAGCGGGGTCACGTCGGGGTCGTGCTGCTTGTACATCGGGTAGATGCACGCGCTCGACGAGTAGAAGTGACGCTGCACGCCGTTGCGGTACGCGGCCTCGAGCATGTGCGCGTTGATCAGCACGTTGTTGCGCGCGATGTCGACGCGGTTGCCCGTGATGTAGCCGATGCCGCCCATGTCGGCGGCGAGCTGGTAGACCTCCTCGACGCCCTCGGTGGCCTTCAGGCAGTTCTCCCACTCGCGGAGGTCGAGCACCAGGAAATCGTCGGCCGCGGTGGCCTCGTACTCCGGCTCCTTGATGTCGACACCGCGGACCCAGTACCCCTTGTCCTTCAGGTACCTGACCATGTGGTGTCCGATGAACCCTCCGGCCCCGCCGACGACCGCGCGTCTCTGCATCGCTGATCCGTTCCTTTCGTCCGAGCCCCGACCCATCGTGGGCGATCCCTCCACCACCGGCTCACGTTCCGGGGGGACCCCGCCGGATGGTGTCGTCCTCGCGTGCGTCCGTTGTACCCGATGACGTAGCACTTGGCTACGGCAACGGTATTAGACCGTTCGGGCGGAAATGGCGACCGCCGAGGAACGCGATCTCAGCTGTCGAAGCCCAGGCCCACCGCATCGAGCATACGCAGCCAGGGGCCTCTGCGTCCCGCGTTGCGGTCGGCCTTCGTGAGGGCCCGGGTCGTCAGCCCGATGCCCACCGAGCGCAGGGGCTCGGGCGGGAAGGGCACGGGCTTGGATCGGACGAGCCGCAGCCTGGTGCGCTCGGTGTCGCGCCCGTCGACCAGATCGAGCGCCGTCCGAGCGCCGAAGCGCGTGGCCGCGACCCCCATCCCCGTGTAGCCGACCGCGTACGCGACCCGTGCGTCGAGGGCGGTCCCGAACATCACGGAGAAGCGACTGCACGTATCGATGACGCCACCCCACCGATGCGAGAATCGCAGCCCCTCGAGCTGCGGGAACGTCTCGAAGAAATGGGCGGCGAGCGTCGAGAACGTCGACTCCCGCTGTTCGAGCCCGGGCGCCACCGCGTTCCGCCAGTGGTAGACCGCGTCGTAGCCGCCCCACAGGATGCGGTCGTCCGAGCTCATCCGGTAGTAGTGGAAATGGTTGGCGCTGTCGGCGAACCCCTGCCGGCGTGCCCACCCGATCGACGCGAGCTGGTCGGCCGTGAGGGGTTCGCTCATCAGCACGTAGTCGTAGACCGGCACGACGTATCGGCGGATCGACCGGACGAGCGGTGCGAACCCGTTCGTGGCGAGCAACACCCTCCGGGCATCGACCCGGGCGCCGGGGGTGTCGAGCGCGACGCCGGCCGTCGTCTTCGCGAGGCCGGTGACCGGGGTCCGCTCGTGCAGGCGCACGCCGAGCTCAACCGCGGCTCGTCGCAGGCCCCAGGCGAGCCGCGCGGGATCGACCATGGCGCACCCGCTCCGCTTCCACATGCCGGCGAGGTACGTGGGCGAGTCGAGCTCGGCACGCACCTGCTCGCGATCGAGGAACGCCGAATCGTGTCCGAACCGCCGTGTGAGCTCGACCCCCTGACGCATCCACGCGACCTCGTGCGGTTCGCGGGCCACGAGCACCTCGCCTTCGGGGTTCCAGTCGCAGTCGATGCCGAACCTCGCGATCGTCTCCTCGATGCCGCGGAAGCTCTCGGCGGCGAGCCGCTCGATCGTCTCGATCTCATCGGGGAACCGGTCGATGCCGTTGGGCAGGCCGTGCGTGAGCGACGCGTCGCAGAACCCGCCGTTGCGGCCGCTGGCGCCGTACGCGACCGTGTCCCGCTCCAGCAGCACCACATCGCGATCGGGCCGCTCCTCCTTCGCCTGGATCGCCGCCCAGAGGCCGGTGAACCCGCCGCCGACGATCGCGAGGTCGGCCCCGGTCGGCGCGTCGAGCGGCGCCGTTGCCTCGGGCGCGCCCGGCTGGTCGAGCCAGAACGGCACGGGGGCGGCGTCGGCGTAGGTCTGCCGCAACCGGTCGGCGACGATGGCCAATGACCTCAGGCCTCCCCCGCGGGCGGTTCGGGGTCGGGGATCGTGATCTGGAAGACCTTGCGGAGCGCTTCGTGCACCGTCCAGGTCGTGCGGGTGCCCCATTCCAGCACGCAGACGTTGCCGGGGCCGACGTCGAGGGCGTGGAGCGCGAAGGTTCCGGTGACGCCGGTGTCGGGAGTGCGTGCCATGGGGCGGACAGGCTACCCGAGCTCAGTCGGCTGACGCCGGCCAGACGAGCTCGAACCGTTCGAGCACCACGAGGTCGTCGTCGGCGATCGGCGCGCCTTCGCTCGCGAAGAACCGCTCGTGTGCGGCGCGCCAGTACGCCAACGACCGATCCCCTTCGCCTTCGACCCAGGCGAACTCCTCCTCGACCTCGCCGAACGGCATCGTGTCGACCTGCGTGGTGCGGATGATGCAGACGGGCTGCCCGGCCCCGTCGAGGATCACGCTGTATCCCCCGACCACCGGCAGCGGCTCGCCCTCGGCATCGAACGAGTCCAGGCGTGCGGTCGTCGCGCGCTTCGGGCCATCGCGCACGAGCAGCCCGAGCTCGGTCGCGAGCTCGGGGGTCTCGTCGCCGCCGAACGCCCATGCCTCGTACGGCGCGTCGACGCCGGTGGCGTCGGCGAACGACCCCCAGAACGCCTCGACGGCAGGACCCCCGGCCGCCATCAGACCCCCTTCAGGAACGCCACGGTCTCGGCCAGTCCGTCCTCGAGATGGGTCCAAGGCTTCCATGCGATCGCGTTCGCGGCCGAGCGTATGTCGAGCGCGATGCGGCGGAGCTCCCCCGACGGGAGAGGCCCGAACTCGGGCTCCCGCTCGTACCCGACGATCTCGGCGAGCTGACGATAGACGTGGTTCACGCTGGTCTCGAGTCCCGTGCCGATGTTCACGAGCTTGCCCGGACCGCGGTCCGCGGCCTGTACGAACGCATGCACGACGTCGTCGATGAAGACGTAGTCGCGCGTCTGGTTGCCGTCGCCGAAGATCGTGACCGGCTCGCCGGCGAGCATCCTCGACGCGAAGATCGCCACCACGCCGGCTTCCCCGTGGGGATCCTGGCGCGGCCCGTAGACGTTGCCGAGGGCGAGCGCCGTGTGCTCGAGTCCCCGATATCGCTGGTAGAAGCCGAGGTAGTCGAGCACGACCTTCTTCGAGATCGCGTAGGGACTGAGCGGGTGCGAGCCCTGGGCGCTGGTCTCCTTCGCCGGCAGGCGGCGCGGCTCACCGTAGATCGTGCCGCCGCTCGCCGCGTAGACGACCTTGCGCGTCTCGGCCTTCGCGGCACACTCCAGCACGTTCAGCGTGCCCATCACGTTGATCGACGCGTCGAGCGTGGGGTCGTCAAGCGAGGGGCGAACTCCCGACTGCGCGGCGAGGTGGAAGACCACCTCCGGCCGGTGCCGCTCGAACAGGGGCAGCAGGCCATCGGCCCGCACGTCCATGTTGAAGAACGTGAACTCCTTGCCGTACCCGCGCGCGTCGACGAGGTTGGCGATGCGGCCGGTGGAGAGGTCGTCGACGCTGATCACGCGGTGGCCCTCGGCCAGCAGACGATCGGCGAGGTGCGAGCCGATGAACCCGGCGCCCCCGGTCACCAGGACGGTGCTCACGCGGTCAACCTTAGTTGCGGATCGGCCGCGATGTCGAGTGAGGTTCGCTCCCCGCGAGCCCATCTCGCGGCCCCCAGACAGGCGATCATCGCCGCGTTGTCGGTGCACAGCGGCATCGACGGGAAGAGCACCTCGAGCCCCTCCTGCTCACCGGCCGTCGCGAGTCGCCCGCGCAGCCGGGTGTTGGCCACGACGCCGCCGCCGAGGAGCACGCTCGGGGCCCGGACGTCCTTCGCCGCGGCGATCGTCTTCGTCACCTGCACGTCGACGATCGCCTCCTGGAAGCTCGCCGCCAGGTCGGGCAGATGCAGGTCCTGACCGGCGGCCCTGACTGCCTTGACGTGCCGCAGGACCGCGGTCTTCAGGCCGCTCAACGAGAAGTCGTAGTCGCCCGAGTCCTCCATCGCCCTCGGGAACTTGATCGCGTGGGGATCGCCCTGTCGCGCCATCGCATCGAGGGCGGGGCCGCCCGGGAACCCGAGCCCGATCAGTCGAGCGACCTTGTCGAACGCCTCCCCCGCCGCGTCGTCGAGCGTCTGGCCGAGCACAACGTGGTGGAACATCTCGGGCACGTGCACGAGCATCGTGTGTCCGCCGCTCACGATCAGCGCGACGTACGGGGGCTCGGGCCGTCCGTGCTCGAGGAAGTTCGCCCAGTAGTGGCCCTCGAGATGGTTCACCCCGACGAGGTCGGCGCCGGTCGCGAGCGACACCGCCTTGGCGCCGGCCATGCCCACCAACAGGGCGCCGACGAGGCCCGGCCCGGTGGTGACGGCCACGGCATCGATCTCGCCGAACCCGATGCCCGCGACCGCCAGCGCCTCCTCGAGCAGCGGGTTCAGGGCCTCGACGTGCGCCCGCGCTGCGACCTCGGGCACGACCCCGCCGAACCGCTCGTGCAGATGCACCTGCGACGCGATCAGGTTCGCGCGCAGCTCGAACCCGTCCTCCACCACCGCGACGGCGGTCTCGTCGCAGGACGTCTCGATGCCGAGCGTGATCACGTGTTGCGCACCGGATCCGGCATCGACGAGGCGATCGCCGCCAGACGCATCGCGTAGGACTCCGTGCGGATGTCGTCGGTCCACATGATCAGGGCGTCCTCGTGGAGCTCCTGGTAGTAGTTCCGACGGATCCCGACCGGCCGGAATCCGAACCGGCCGTAAAGGCGCTGGGCCCCCCAGTTCGTCACCCGCACCTCGAGGGAGACGGCGTGCCCGTCCATCTCGATCGCCTGGGTCACGAGCTCGTGCAGCAGCCTCGTGCCGATGCCGAGGCGGTGGCGCTGCGGGTCGACGGCGATGTTCGTCACGTGGGCCTCGTCGCCGTAGCAGATCAGCCCGCCGTAGCCGACGACGGCCTTGTCGACTCGAGCGACGAGGTAGCAGCGGTTGTTGGGCTCGGTCATCTCCGCCACGAAGAGATTGGGGCTCCAGGGACGCGCGTAGACCTGGCGCTCGATCGCCATGACGCCGCGCAGGTGACGCCTGCGCATGCGCCCGACCTCGATCCTAGATGCCCCGTGCTCGCCGATCCCACGCGATCTCAGCATCGGACTTCCTCAGGTACAGGGGGACGACGTCGAACAGGCGGTCGTGCTCCTCTCGAAGGAGCCTTGGCACGGCGAGTTCGACCAGGGCGGCGGCGTCGGGGTGCGCGGCGATCGACGACGCGAACTCGATCCGGCTTCCGATCTCCTCGAGGACATGTCGGTACAGCATCGCACCGTTGCCGACCGCCAGCACCTCGTCCGGCTGCGCCTGGAGCTCCGCCACGAGGCGGTCCGGCGGGTGCACCTCGTAGCCACGCTCGCGCACGACGCCGCCCGGAACGGCCCGGTAGATCGCGGAGAAGACCTCGCCCCGGCGGGCATCGATCACGGCGGCGATGCGCCGGGACGAGTAGCGCACCGCATAGGCGAGCGCGTCGAGGCTGGTCAGGCCCACGATCGGCACGCCGGCCACCTGCGCGAGGGTCTTGGCGGTCTCGACGCCCACCCGGAGCCCCGTGAACAGGCCGGGCCCGACGCCCACCGCGATCCCGCCCACCTGGTCGAGCGTCAGGTCGCACCCACGGAGCAGCTGCTGCAAGAGAGGCGTGACGGATTCCTGCCGGGCGGCGCCGGCCACGCTCGCCTTCGCGAGGATCTCGTTCTCGGTGCCGATCGCCACCGACGTCTGCGGGGTGCTCGTCTCGATCCCCACGACGATCATGGCGCGACCACCCAGGGCGTCACGGCGGCCTCGACCGCCGAGAACCGCTCGGCCCACCCCGCCCCCGTCGCCGTGATCACGAGCGAGCGGACATCGTCGCCCCCGCCCTCGTCGGTCATGAGCTCAACGCGGAGCCGCTCGTCGGGGAGCAGCTCCTCGATCGTGTCGCCCCACTCCACCAGCAGCACGTCCTCGCCGTCCCCGATCTCGTCCAGACCGAGGTCCATCACGTCCTGGATGCGGTCGAGACGGTAGACGTCGACATGGGCCAGATCGAGGTTGCCCGAGTACTCCTTCACGAGGGTGAACGTCGGGGACGACACCGGCTCCTCGATGCCCAGTCCCCGCGCGACGCCCTGGACGAACGTCGTCTTGCCCGCCCCGAGCTCGCCCGTGAGCACCACGGCGTCGCGCGCACGCAGCATCGAGGCGATCGCCTCACCCACGTCGCGGGTCTCGTCCGCCGAGGAGGTCCGCACGTCGACGCGCATCGGTCAGAACAGCTCCAACTGGGAGGTGTCGGCGGCCGGTTCCTCGCTGTCGGGAAGCGCGATCACGCCCGGCGGGGTCGCCTTCGCAGCCGCAGGCGCATCGTCACGATCGAGGTCCGGATCGGATCGCGACATCGCGTCCAGCGTGTCGCGCACCAGACGGAAGTCCTCGAGCAACAGCTGGAACTGACGCGACTTCTCGCCGCCACCGTGAAGGATCGCGGCCGGGTGGAACGTCGGGATCACGGTGCGCCCGTGCCAGTCGTGGACCTGCCCTCGCAGGCGCGTGATGCCGGTCGCGGTGTTCAGCACGTACTTCGTGGCGAAGTTGCCGAGGGTCACGACGACGCGCGGCTGGATCAGGGAGATCTGCTCGACCAACCACGGCGTGCACGCCTCGATCTCGTCGGGCTGCGGATCGCGGTTCCCGGGGGGCCGGCACTTCACGACGTTCCCGATGTAGACCTGTTCGCGCGTCAGCCCGATCTCCCCCAGCATGCGGTTCAGGAGCTGGCCCGCGGCGCCGACGAACGGCTCGCCCTGCTTGTCCTCGTGGAAGCCCGGCCCCTCCCCGATGAACATGAGGTCGGCGCCGGGGTCGCCGACGCCGAAGACGACCTGGGTGCGACCCTGGGCGAGCCGACACCTGGTGCATCCCGCGGCCTCGGCGGCGACGTCTGCGAGCGGGCGCGTCATGAGCCGCCGCGCTCCTTCGAGGCCCGTCGCCGCCGAGGCCGCGGGGCGTGAGCCCCGGTGAGCACCGCCCGGGCGAAGGCGCGGATCTCCCGGTCGAGCTCGACCGGTCGCTCCATCATCGCGATGTGGCCAGCCCCATCGAGCAACACGAACCGCCCGTCGGGAAGCGCTGCGGCGAGCTCGATGCCGCTCGAAGGAGGCGTGACCCGGTCGTGCTCGCCCACCACGACCAAGGCGGGCATCCGCACGCGCGGCAGCACATGTCGCAGATCGGTCTCGAGCAACCCGGCGAGGCCGTCGGTCCACACCTCCGATGAGGCTCGTTCCGCGAGGTGCACGACGTGCTCCACCACGTGGCGGGGCGCGTCGGGTCCGAACTGCGTGAGGCGCACGACGGCGCCGCGCAGGTCGGTCGGGCTCGCGAGGACCGCCTTGCGGAGGCGGTCGACGCGCTCGGCGGCCGATCGCAGGGAACCCAGACGCGGACGCACGAGATCCGTGATCGAGCCCATCGCACCACGGACGAGCTCGGACGCCGACGTGCCGACGAGCACGATCCCGGCCACCGAGGTCGCCATCAGGTCGGGGCGGACCTCCGCCATCGCGAGCGTCGCGATCGCGCCCATGCTGTGGCCCACGATCACGACCCGCCGATCGGGCGCCACGGCCTCGAGCACCGCGGCGATGTCGCGGCCCATCGAGCGCACCGACAGATCGTCGTCCGCGGGGTGCTCGCTCGCCCCGTGGCCTCGCTGGTCCATCAGCACGCACCGGTGGTCCACGGACAGGTCCACCCATTGCTCCCGCCAGGTGGTCATGTCGAGGCTGAATCCGTGCACGAAGAGGAGCAGCGGAGATGACGGGTCGCCCGCCGCTCGCACGGCGAGCTGCGTGCCGTCGAACGAGCGCACGGGGCCGAGGTCGTCGGGCGGCAGGTCCCACAGCGGCGCCTCGAGCTCGTGCTCGGTGCGTCGTCGAAGCACGGTCCGTCCGACGGCGCCCGCCGCGATCGCTCCCGCGGCGACACCCCCGGCGATCAAGGCCGTGCGCCTCCTGGTCATGGCACCGCCCCCCCGTTCGTCGTACGCCGCGGTACCCGCGCTCCGATCCGAGCGACGATCTCGTAGGCGATCGTGTCCGCGAGGCCGGCCAGCTCCCATGCGGTCACGGCCTGCGAGCCCTGGTGCCCGAGCAGCACGACCTCGTCACCGAGGGCCGGCTCGGCGTCTCCGCAGTCCACGATCAGTTGATCCATCGTCACGCTCCCGGCGACACGACACCGACGCCCGCCGATCAGCACGTCGGCACGCGACGACAGCATGCGAGGGTAGCCGTCGGCGTACCCCACCGGCACGGTCGCCACCCACGCGTCCTCGGCCAGCTCGTACCGGTGCCCGTAGGAGACGCGGCTGCCGGCCGGCAATCGCTTCACGAGGGCCACCGCGGAGCGCCACGTCAACGCGGGCCGCAGGCCGAGATCGTCGCCGACACCCGGGGCCGGCTCGAGGCCGTACAGACCGATGCCCGCACGCACGAGATCGAACCGAGCGCTCGGGAACCGGACCGCGCCGGCGGTGTTGGCGGCGTGCACGATCCTGGGCCGGTGGCCCGCCGCACGCACGCGCTCCACCACCTCGGCGAACAGACCGAGCTGCCGTCGGGTCGTCATCTCATCCGTATCGGCGCAGGCAAGGTGCGTCCACAAGCCGTCGAGCTCGAGCCCCGTCGCGATCACGCGATCCACGAACCCCGCGGCGCCCTCGGGCGGCCAGAGGCCCGCCCGATGCATGCCGGTGTCGACCTTGACGTGCACGCGCACGGTCGGCCGCACCGACGAGGCCGCCGCCGCGAGGCGATCGAGGCCGTCCGACGAGCACACCGTGGGCGTGAGGGAGGCGGCGACGGCCGCGACCTCCGAGCCGGGCGGGCACTCCGACAGCACCAGGATCGGGGCGTCGATGCCGGCCGCGCGCAGGCCGAGGCCCTCCTCGACGAGCGCCACGCCGAGCCATGTGGCGCCCGCACCCAGCGCCGCGCGAGCGACCGCCACATCGCCGTGCCCGTACCCGTCGGCCTTCACGAGGGCCATCACCTCCGCGCCCGGGAACGTGAGCGCGCGCACGTTGTGAGCGATCGCCGCGAGGTCGACCTCGACCCACGTCGGGCGGAGCCGGGTCATCGCTGGACCGCCGAGAACGCGTCGGGGATGCGCTCGACCACGTCGCCCGCGAGCGTGCCCTCGCCCGAGCGCCGGCCGGCGATGCGTCCGGCCACCCCGTGCAGGTACGCCCCGGCCGTCGCCGCATCGACCGTTCCCGCCCCCCGCGCGAGCAGGCCACCGACGATGCCGGTCAGCACGTCCCCCGTGCCGGCCGTGGCCAGCACCGGCGTGCCCGTCGGATTCACACGCACCAGACCTCGGGTCGGCGCGATCACGGTCCTCGTGCCCTTCAGGAGCGCGACGGCGTCCGACGCCTCCGCGAGCGCACGGGCGGCGTCGATCCGGCTGCCCGTCTCGGTCACCGATCGCCCCATGAGCCGGTCGAACTCTCCGTCGTGGGGCGTCAGCACGGCCTCGGCGTCACGGCGCCGAAGCGTATCGATCCCGCCTCGGAAGGCGTTCAGCCCGTCGGCGTCCACCACCATCGGCGTCGGGCACCGACCGACCAGGGCTCGAACGAGGCGAGCCGTCTCGTCGTCGGTGGTCAGACCGGGTCCGATCGCCACCGCGTCGGCGTCTCGTGCCGCGTCGAGCAGGGCGTCGAGCGCTGCCAGGGCGACGGTTCCACGTTCGGTCTGCGCGAGCGGCAGGAACACCGCCTCGGTCGCGTGTGCCTGGACGGCGGGCACGGCGTCTCGCGGTGCGGCCACGATCACGAGACCGGCGCCGCCGCGGGCCGCGGCCCGCGCGATCAAGGCGGGAGCGCCCGTCATGCGTCGGGACCCGGCGACCACGAGCACCACGCCGGAGCTGCGCTTGTGGCCCTCCATGGAACGCGACGGCAGCACCGCGGCCACGTCGGCCGGCTCGACCAGGCCGATCGAGGGGCTCACCAGGTCGTCGGGGAACCCGATGTCCACCACGCGTACCGTGCCCGAGCGTCCGGCTCCGGGCAGCAGGACCGAGCCCGTCTTGACCGCGCCGAACGCGACCGTGAGCGCCGCCCAGACGGCCGAGCCCTCGACGCCCCCGGTGCGACCGTCGACCCCGGAGGGGATGTCGACGGCGACCACGGGCGTCGGCGCGGCGTTGAGCGCGTCGATCGCTTCGCGCCACGAGCCTTCCGGCGTTCCGTGGAACCCCGTGCCGAAGAGCGCGTCGACCGCGACGTCGGCGCGCGCGAGCGCACGCCCGACGCGCGACGGTGTCCAATCGATCGTCGCGAGATCCTGCTCGCCGAGGCGGGCGCGGTTGGCGCCCGCAGCCCCGGACGCGGCTGCGGCCGCATCCACCGTGACGACCTCGACGCGCATGCCCTTTCGGGCGAGGTGTCGCGCAGCGACGAACCCGTCGCCACCGTTGTTGCCCTTCCCGCACAGGACGAGGGCGCGGCGGCCGTAGACGCCACCGGCCACCTCGACGGCGGCGCGGGCGACCGCGCGTCCGGCCCGCTCCATCAGATCGGCGGCGGACACGCCGCGATCCTGTGTCGCGCGATCGAGCTCGCTGGCCTCCTGGGGGGTGAGGACCGGCTTCATCGATCCCTCACGAGCGGCACGACCTCATGAGCGCACGGCGATCGCGAACGCCACCGCGTTCGTCTTCTCATGGGTGAACGTGACGAGCACCTGCGTGATGCCGAGGATGTCCGCCCGGGCCTTCGCCTGACCGTCGAGCACGATCGACGGGGCGCCCGACGGCGCCCGCCCGACGCTGATGTCCTGCCACCGCTTCCCGCGGTAACCGCCGAGCGCCTTGATCGTGGCCTCCCTGGCGGCGAACCGGCCGGCGTAGGATTCCGCGGGCCGGGCCTTGGAATCGCAGTAGGCGATCTCGGCGGGGGTGAAGACGCGGCCGCGCATCGTCGGGTGACGCGAGAGGGCTCGCTCCATACGAGCGATCTCACAGATGTCGACGCCGAGCCCGACGATCTCCACGGGCCCAGCTTAGAGGCCGCCCAGGGTCACTTCATGCGGATCAACGCGATCACCGCGGCGATCGCCAACCCCACCATGAAGACGATGCCGAGCATGAACAGTGTGCCCGCAGCGATGATGGTCATGAGGGCACGCTACTCCGATGCGAGCCCCGCCGCGACTCCCTGAGACTCACGGTCCGCCGGACGCCACCGTGACATGGCCCGACACCGGGGTCGCGGCGAACGTCTCGGGCCCGAGGAGGGCTCGGGTCCGGACCGGCCCATCGGGCAGGCACGCGGCGAACATCGTGCCCCAGCCCACGCCGCCGGCGCAGCCGTTGCGGACGAACGACGTCCCCGTGTACCAACCACGGAACCCGCCGACCCGCTCGAGGCGGGGAAGCTGCAGCACGTGGGCCCGATCGTCGTCGCCACCGCCCGGCAGGTACGCGAGGGTGCGATTGTCCACCCAGTGCACGTCGCCGCCATCGTTCCACCCGCGGAGCGAGAATCTCCGGGCCGCACCGTCGTCGGCGCGCACGACGACCACCTCGCTCGGCGGATGCCCGGAACGTGAGCCTCCGTACCGCACGCCACCCACGTGCCGCTCGTCGCGGCTCACCGAGAGCGCCGACAGTCCCGAGGGAACGGCGGCGACGACGCGGTCATCGCCGCCCCACAGGGCGACACGCACGAGCGAGGATGCGACCACGGCGTATGCGCGCTTGCGCTGGAACCAGGCTCGGGCACGACCCGCCTCGAAGGCGACCCGATCGCGGTCACCGCGAACGACGTGGACCGCCGTCTCACCGCGCCGGATCGTGACCGCTCCGAGCACGGCCCCGTCCTCCGAGAGGCACGCCACCTGATCGATGCTGGGGAAGCGCCCCGTGATCAACGGAACCTCGCGGACGACGTCGAGCGTCGCGGTCTCACGAACCCCGAGGAACCCGATGCCGTCGTGCGAGACGGCTTCCACGAATCGCTCCATGCCGGGGCACATCGACACCGCGAGCACGTCGCCCTCGCCGTACCCGTACCCGAGGGTCCGGCCCTGCTCGTCGAGCGCGAGGATCCGAGCCTCCCCGAAGTTCCCACCGACGATCATCCTGATCGGCCCGTCGCCGTCCGGGACCGGCAGCGGCTGCGCTGCGGCGATCAGCACGTCGGGGTCGATCTGGGTGCAGAGGCCGCCCGTCCAATCACCGTCACCCTGCAGGCGCAGCAGGATGCCGATGCGCTTGCCCGTCGGAACCTCGAACCCGCACGCCGCCCCGTACGCGGCCGACTCGACGTCGACCGATGCACCGAGGTCGCCCTTGACGGATGTCTCCACCGAGAACGTGTAGATCGCCTTCTGATCGCTGATGTCCTGCTTGGACGTCAGCGATCCGACGAAGGCCGCGTCGGACGCGTGCAAGGCGTCGCGCGGATCACCGATCGCGCACGAACACGCGTGCGCCGGTCCGTCGGCGAAGACGAAGACGGAGAGCGTGACGACCAGCGCGACGGCGGTCCTGAGCGCAGGGCGACGACGGATCATCACCCGGTCCATGCCGCGACGCTACTCGACCGTGACGCTCTTGGCGAGGTTCCGTGGTTGGTCGACGTCGCAGCCGCGCAGGGTGGCCACGTGGTAGGCGAGCAGCTGCATCGGCACGGTGACGACCACCGGCGAGATCAGCTCCGGGGTCGCGGGAACCTCGAGCACGTGGTCGGCGAGCGCACCCACCTCCAGGTCACCCTCGGTGGCGACCGCGATCACGCGAGCGCCACGTGCGCGCACCTCCTGGATGTTCGAGAGCATCTTCGGGTACACGTGGCACTGGGTGGCGACGGCCACGACCGGCACGCCGTCCTCGATCAGCGCGATCGGACCGTGTTTCAGCTCGCCGGCGGGGTGGCCCTCGGCGTGCACGTAGCTCAGCTCCTTGAGCTTGAGGGCCCCTTCGAGCGCCGCCGGATACCCGGTGTGCCGCCCGATGAACAGCACGTCACGAGCGTCACGGTAGCGCTCCGCGATCGACCGCACCTGGTCGTCGAGCGCGATCGCGCGTTCCACCTTGGCGGGCAACCCGTCGAGCTCGGCCAGCACCTCGGCGATCTCCTCGGGGAACTTCGTGCCGCGCACCTGCGCGAGATAGAGGGCGACGAGGTACTGGGAGACCATCTGCGTCGCGAACGTCTTCGTGGCCGCGACCCCGATCTCGGGTCCGGCGTGCGTGTAGAGCACGCCGTCGGCCTCACGGGCCAGGGAGGAGCCCACCGTGTTCGTCACCGCGATCACATGTGAGCCCTGGCGACGGGCATGGCGAGCGGCCTCCAGCGTGTCGATCGTCTCACCCGATTGCGAGACCGCGAGCGTCAGCGTGTCGGGCCCGAGCACCGGGTCTCGGTAGCGGAACTCGCTCGCGATCTCGATCTCGACCGGCAGGCGCGCCCAGTGCTCGATCGCGTACTTCGCCACGAGTCCCGAGTGGAACGCCGTGCCGCACGCGACCACGAACACCTTGCTCACCTCGCGGAGGACGTCGTCCGACACGTGCAGCTCGTCGAGCACCAGCCGCTCACCCACCGTGCGCCCGACCAGCGTGTCGCGGATCGCCGACGGTTGCTCGTCGATCTCCTTGCGCATGAACGTCTCGTACCCGCTCTTCTGCGCGCGGGCGACGTCCCAGTCGACGGTGATCGGCTGGGGATGCAGCGGCGAGCCCTCGAGATCGGTGAATGAGGGGCCGTCGCGACGCACCTCGACGACCATGCCCTCGTCGAGGGGGATCACGGACGACGTCCTGTCCAGCACGGCGGGGATGTCCGATGCGAGCATCGTCTCGCCGTCACCCACCCCGACGATCAGCGGCGACGACACCTTGACGCCGACGAGCACGTCGGGCTCCTCGAGCGAGCAGACGACGAGCGAGTACGCCCCCTCGAGCTCGCGTACCGCCCCACGCACCGCATCGGGCAGCGACCGCCCGTCTCGCAGCTTCTCCTCCACGAGGTGCGCGACGCACTCGGTATCGGTCTCCGAGACGAGGGTGTGGCCCTCCTTCTCGAGGCGGTCGCGCAGCACCTGGAAGTTCTCGACGATGCCGTTGTGGATCACCGCGATCCGCCCGGCACAGTCGAGGTGGGGGTGGGCGTTGCGATCCGTCGGCGCCCCGTGGGTGGCCCAGCGCGTGTGCCCCATGCCGACCGCCCCGGCGGGACTGCCCTCGACGTCGAGCGCACCCTCGAGTTCGGCCAGCTTCCCGGCGCGCTTGACGACCCGGAGCCCGCCGTCGAGCACGGCGACGCCCGCCGAGTCGTACCCACGGTATTCGAGGCGCCGGAGACCTTCGAGGACGATCGGAAGGGCCTCGTCGGGCCCCACGTAGCCCACGATGCCGCACATCAGGGTCCAACCCTAGCAGGGGCCGGGTATCCGACCTCGACGGCGCCTCCGAGCGAAGGACGGCGTCAGCCCGAGGCCGCCCGCACGACGTCGGCGATGCGGTCGGCGTGCTCGGTCGCGAGGTCCTCGGTCTCGGCCTCGACCATCACGCGCACGAGCGGCTCGGTCCCCGAGGCGCGCACGAGCACCCGCCCCTCGAGACCGAGCGACGCCTCCGCCTCGGCGACCGCCCGACGCACGTCGTCGGCCTGGGCGACCGAGCGGTCGGCCACGTCGACGTTGATCATGCGCTGCGGGTAGCGCCGCATCACGGACGCGAGCTCTCGGACCGTGCGTCCGGTCGCGGCCGCGAGCGAGAGGAAGCGCACCGCGGTGAGCAGGCCGTCGCCCGTGCTGGCACGGTCGCGGAAGATCACGTGCCCCGATTGCTCGCCGCCGAGCACCGCGCCCGTGCGCACCATGTCCTCGAGCACGTAGCGGTCGCCCACCCTCGACGAGACGACGTCGATGCCCGCCTCGCGCATCGCGTGGTGGAAGCCGAGGTTCGCCATCACGGTCGTCACGACCGTGTTCCCGCGCAGCCGTCCCGCGTCAAGCAGCGCGATCGCCGTCGCCGCCAGCACCTGATCGCCGTCGACGATCGCGCCCTCCGCGTCGGCGAAGAGGGCCCGGTCGGCGTCGCCGTCGTGGGAGACGCCGGCGTCGGCACGCACCCGCACGACCTCCTGGGCCACCACCTCGGGATACAGCGCGCCGCACCCGTCGTTGATGTTCTTCCCGTCGGGCTCGGCGTTGATCGCGTGGACCTCGGCGCCGAGGCGTCGCAGCAGCGCGGGGGCGACCTCCGACGCCGAGCCGTTCGCACAGTCGATCGCGATCCGCATGCCGTCGAGCCGCGCCTCTGCGGCGTCGACGAGGTGGGTGAGGTAGCGCTCGCGCCCGTCGCCCACGGCCCGGGTGTCACCTCGGCGATCCGGCGCGGCGCCGAGGTCGTCCATCGCGCCCTCGATCTCGTCCTCGACGTCGTCGGGCAGCTTCGAGCCGGTCGCGTCGAAGAACTTGATGCCGTTGTACTCGGGCGGGTTGTGCGAGGCGGAGATGACCACGCCGCTCGTCGCCCCCAGGTCGGTCGTGAGGAACGCGATCGCCGGCGTGGGCTCGATGCCGGCGATGAACGCGTCGCCACCGCCCTCACGGATGCCCTCGACGAGCGCGTCCTCGAGCCATTCCCCGGAGGCGCGCGGGTCACGTCCGACGACGAACGTGGGGCGTCCTTCCACCTGGCGGCCGAGCACGAGCACGCCGGCCCGCCCGAGGCGGTACGCGATGTCCTCGGTGAGCTCGGTGCCCGCCAGACCGCGGACCCCGTCCGTGCCGAACAGCCGTTCCGTCACGGCGCGAGGCTACCCCAGCGGCTTCACGCCTCGCACGATCGCCCCGTGCATGCCGTCGGTGAGCTCGTGCGTGGCCACGATCTCGATATCCTCGAAGCCCGCCCGCTGCAGCTCCGCGTGGTACTCCGCGAAGGAGAGCGCTCCCGCGATGCACCCCACGTAGGAGCCGCGCTCGGCCCGATCGGCGGGGGTCAGGTGATCGTCGGCCACGACGTCGCTGATGCCGAGACGACCGCCGGGCCCCAGCACGCGGAACATCTCGTCGACCACACGAGGCTTGTCGGTCGAGAGGTTGATCACGCAGTTGGAGATGATCACGTCGACGCTCTGCTCGGGCATCGGGATCTCCTCGATGAATCCTTGCAGGAACTCGACGTTCTCGGCGCCCGCTTCCCGCGCGTTCTCGCGCGCGAGCGCGAGCATCTCGTCGGTCATGTCGAGGCCGTACGCCTTGCCGGTCGGGCCGACGCGCTTGGCCGACAGCATCACGTCGATGCCGCCGCCGGACCCCAGGTCCAGCACGGTCTCACCCTCACGAAGCTCGGCGACCACGGTCGGGTTGCCGCACCCCATGCTCGCGAGCACGGCGTCCTCGGGCAGGTCGGCCCGGGTGGTCACGTCGTAGAGGGCGACGCCGAGACCGTCCTCGGGAGCGCATCCGTCGGCGCAGCTCGTGATGTCGAGTCCGTTGTCGTCGGCCGCCCGGCCGGTGGCCACGACCTTCGCCGCGGCCGCGTACCGCTCGCGCACCTCGTCGCGCACATCGTTCATCGTTCCGCTCCTTCCTCGAAGCGCAGCACCTCGCCGAGCCGTCGGATCGCGTCGTGGCGCAGGGAGTAGTGGGCCCACACGCCGCGCTGTTCCCTGGTGAGCAGCCCGGCATCGACCAGCTTCCGCATGTGGTGGCTGACGGTGGGCTGCGAGAGCCCCAGGAAGTCGGTCAGGTCGCACACGCACACCGCCTCGCGCGCGGTCGCGAGCAGGTTCACGATGCGCACCCGGTGCGGATCGCCCAGCGCCTTGAAGAGCGAGGCGATCGTCGCGGCCTCGTCCGACGTCATGTCGTCGGCGGCGATCGGCACGCAGCACTCGGCGGGCGTCTCGATCACCGCGATCTGCGTCGCCGTCATCGCCCATCCCTCCGTTCATCCATCGACATCTGTCGATCCCTTGCTTGCCGCCACGGTGTCATATCCATCGACGAACGTCAATCTCTGCCCCAGCGGCTCGAGCCCGAGTAGGGACCGATGCTGCGTGGGAGGATGTCTCGCATGAACGAAGGACTCGTCCAGGTGTTCGCGAGCGGAGACACGGTGGCCGGCGAGATGATGCGTGGCCGGCTGGAAGCGGAAGGCATCGCCGCGATGCTCAAGGGGGAAGGCGAGGGCCCGTACCGAGCGGGCCCCGTCTACGTGTGGGTGCCGGCCGAAGACGAATCGGCCGCGAGGGAGATCGTGGCAGCGGTGAACTCGGGTGCCTACGCGCTCGACGAGGACTTCGAGGAGCCGGGCGAGCCCACCACCTGAGCCAGGTCGGGCCTCGGGAGCTACGTCCGCCTGCCGTGGCGCGCCCGCCGCGCCGCCTCGACCCCCTTGTAGTTCGCCAGCCCCTCGAGCTCGTGTTCCACCTCGACGAGGTCGGCCTGATCGCGCATCACGACGTCGATCGGCTTGTACGCGTCGGGGTGCTCATCGAGCAGCGCCACGGCGTCGGAGGCCTGCCAGGAGCGCCCGGCCATGCGGGCTTCGAACGACTCGATCGACAGCGCCTTGCGCGCCTTGGTCCGACTCATGCGGCGGCCGGCTCCGTGCGCGGACGACCGGTACGAGGCCTCGTTGCCGAGCCCCCGCACGACGTAGGAACGCTGCCCCATGCTGCCCGGCACCAGACCCCGGTCGCCGACGCCCGCGCGGATGGCACCCTTGCGCGTGATCCACAAACGCCGCGCTCCGACCTCCTCGAGCTCGGTGTAGTTGTGGTGGCAGTTGACCTCGTCGGTCGCATGGATCTCCCGCCCGAGCTCCGACTCGAGCGCACGATGGGTGGCCACGAGCAGTTGCCGTCGGTTCTCACGCGCGTAGCGCTGGGACCACCCCAGATCGCGGATGTAGGTGTCGAACTCGGGTGTGCCCTGCTGGAGCCAGGCCAGCTCCGGATCCTCGAGCCTCGTGCCGAGTCCCTCGTGCAGGCGCCGGGCGACCTTCGTGTGCAGCGTGGCGAGCTGATTCCCGCCCCCACGCGACCCGGAGTGCAGCAGGATCCAGACGGCGCCCTGCTCGTCGACCGCCAGCTCGACGAAGTGGTTGCCCGAGCCCAACGTGCCGAGCTGAGCCGCCGCTCGGTCGGGGTGGGTCAGGGACTCGGGCGGCGCATGTGCCGCGAACCACTCGAGCCCGTCAGGGGACGGCTCGCGGTGCCAGTGTCCGAGTCCCGCGGGCACGCTGCGTCGCATGCGATCCACCCACCCGTCCAGGCCCCGGTCGGGCAGCTGGTCGATCCGCAGATCGAGCCGACGGGCGGCCATGCCGCATCCGATGTCGACGCCGACCGCCGACGGGATCACCGCGGTCTCGGTCGCGATCACGGACCCGATCGTCGCGCCCATGCCGAGGTGGGCGTCGGGCATCAGGGCGATGTGGCCCGCGACGATCGGCAGCCGCGCGGTGCGTTCGGCCTGCTCGCGCGTGGCCTCGTCGAGCTCGCTCGCCCAGCTGAGCACGCCGGGGGCGATCTCGTGGGGCATCGCGCTCTCCGCCCTTGCGTCTGCTCCGGGTGAGGCCCGAAGCGCTCGGAGGATCAGCGCTTCGAGTACTGGGGCGCCTTGCGGGCCTTCTTGAGCCCGTACTTGCGACGTTCCTTCTCCCGGGCGTCGCGTGTGAGGTAGCCCTCGGCCTTCATCTGGCCGCGCAGCTCCGGATCGAGCTCGATCAGCGCGCGGGCGATGCCGAGACGGATCGCACCCGCCTGCCCGCTGACGCCACCGCCTCGGATCGTCGCGATCACGTCGTAGTCCTTCTCGCGCCCGCAGACGCGCAGCGGCGACACCGCCACCATGCGATGCACGCGGGTCGGGAAATACTCCTCGAGGCTGCGGCCGTTGATGTCGAACTCGCCCGCGCCCGGCACGAGGCGCACCCGCGCCACGGCCTCCTTGCGGCGGCCGGTGTTGATCTTCACGGGGGTCACTGCTGCCACGTGCTCACTCCTCGGTGGTGTCGGCCGATTCCTTCGCCGGCTTCTTCGCGGTCTTCTTCGCCGTCGTCTTCTTGGCGGTGGTCTTCTCGGCCGCAGGTTTGGCCGACGCCTTCTTCGTGGCCGCCGCCTTCTCGGCAGCGGGCTCCTCGGCTGCCGGCTCGTCCGCCTCGACCCGGTCGCCCGACGTCAGATGGCGGGTCTTCAGCTCCGTGACGGGCTTCGGGGTGGGCAGGCCTTCCCACATCGGGGGCTGGCCGAGCGTGTAGTCGACCGGCTGCTGGGCGGCGTGCGGGTGCTCCGCTCCGCCCACGACGTGCAGCTTGCGGATCATCGACCGGCCGAGACGGTTCTTCGGCAGCATGCCCTTGACGGCCTTCTCCACGGCGAACACCGGCCGCGTGCTCATCAGCTCGTCGTAGCGGGTGGCGGTGATGCCCCCCGGGTAGCCCGAGTGACGGTAGGCGAACTTCTTCGTCTCCTTGCCGCCCGTGAGCACGATCTTGTCGGCGTTCACGATGATCACATGATCGCCGGTGTCCATGTGCGGCGCGAAGATCGGCTTGTGCTTGCCGCGCAACAGTGCCGCGGCCTCGGACGCGACGCGCCCCAGCACCTTGTCGCTGGCGTCGATGACGTACCAGCGGCGCTCGATGTGCTCAGGCTTCGGAGAGTAGGTCTTCATAGGACGTGGAGATCGGCCAGGAAGGCTCCCGGCCGACGCACCAGACTACCTGGGTGATCAGGCGGGCGTCAAAGCTCGGCGGCGTCGGACGAGCGACGGCGCCCGTACACGACGCGTTCGAGCGTCAGGCCGTTCGGCGGAGCGATCTGGCGGGCCGCAGCGCGGTCCCGGGCCTCGAGGATCGCGGGCACGGCGTCGGGGTCGACCTTCCCCTCGCCGACCGCGATGAGGATCCCGGTGAGCGCGCGGACCATCTGATGCAGGAACGCGTTCGCGCGGAACCCGACCTCGAGCCGGTCGCCACGCAGCGTGACCCTCACCAGCTGCAGATGGCGCACGGTCGACCTGCCCGGACCGGGATGCCGGCAGAACGAGCTGAAGTCCCGCTCCCCCACGAGGTGACGGGCCGCCGCCCGCATCCCGCGAACGTCGGGCGTGCACGGGTGATGCCAGACGTAGCGGGCCGCGAACGGGTCGGGCAGCTGCCCGACGTCGACGCGATAGCGGTACTCGCGGGCGGTCGCGGAGAACCGAGCGTCGAAGCCGTCGGCCGCCTCGTCGACCGAGAGCGCCACGACCTCCGGCGCGAGTCGCCCGTTGACCGCGTCGCGGATCGCGCGGGTCGCACGCGGCGAGGCGGTGAGGAACGATGCGACCTGCCCGCGCGCGTGGACCCCTGCGTCGGTCCGCCCGGCCACCGAGAGCCTCACCGCTTCCCCCAGCACCGGGGTCAGCGCATCGACGAGGCATCCCTCGACCGTCCTGATCGAGCGGTCGCGCTGGGCCGCCCACCCGCGGAAGCCGGTGCCGTCGTAGGCCAGCAGCATCCGGATCACCCGCTCATCCATCGTCGGGAGTATCGTCCAAGGCGGCCCTGCCGGCAGGGGTCGAACGGCCCGTGCGCGAGCCGTCGGGCCGGCAGAGGCTCCAACGGAGAGGTCCCATCGGGACCGGAGGGAGGGGCTCATGCGTCCGAGGAACGTGCCACGCGCGATCGCCGTCGGGGCGGTCGCGGTGATGGCGTTGGTGCTGCTGCCGGCGTGCGGTGGCGACGAGGACGGCGACACCGGAGGCGACACCGCGACCGCGACCGAGACCGCGACCGAGGGCGGCGCCTCGACGGTCGCCGTCACGTTGGAGGAGTTCGCGGTGTCCGCCGACCCGGCGTCGGTTCCGGCCGGGTCCGTGACGTTCGACGTCACGAACGACGGGCCCGACGACGTGCACGAGTTCGTCGTGATCATGACCGATCTCGCGCCCACCGACCTTCCGACCGACAAGGACGGGGCCGTGGAGGAGACCGGCGAGGGCATGGAGGTCGTCGACGAGATCGAAGACATCCCCGTCGGCGAGACGCCGACGCTGACGGTCGATCTCGAGGCCGGCTCGTACGTGCTCATCTGCAACATCCTGCAGGAGGAGCCCGACGGCACGCTCGAGGCGCACTACGCCGAGGGCATGCGCACGGGATTCACCGTCGAGTAGATCGGTGGAACGCGTGAGGCCGGGGCTCGATGCCCCGGCCTCATCGCAGCGTCGGTCACCCAGAGACGCCGGTCAGTCGCCGCGCTCCACCAGCTCGATGCGCGCCATCGGGGCGGCGTCGCCCTTGCGGGGGCCCAGCTTCAGGATGCGCGTGTACCCGCCGTTGCGGTCCTCGAATCGCGGCCCGATCTCGTGGAACAGGCGCGCGACGACGTCGCGATCGGGGATGTCCTTGAGCACGTCGCGACGGGCCGCCAGGTCGCCCTTCTTCGCCTTCGTGATCAGCTTCTCGGCGTAGGGACGGAGCGCCTTGGCCTTGGCCTCGGTGGTGTCGATCGCCTCGTGCGTGAAGAGCTGTGCCGCCAGCGTGGAGAGCAGCAGGCGCTGATGGCCCGGGTTCGAGCCGAGGCGAGGGCCCTTCTTGGGCTTGGGCACCGGTTACTCCTCCCGCAGTCCGAGACCCAGCTCCTCGAGCTTGGCCTTCACCTCGTCGATCGACTTCTGGCCGAAGTTCCGGATGTCCATGAGCTCGGACTCGCTCTTGAGGATCACGTCGCCGACCGTGTTGATGCCCTCGCGCTTCAGGCAGTTGTAGGAGCGCACCGACAGGTTGAGCTCCTCGATCGTGATCGCGTAGTCGCCGGGCACCTCGTCGTCTTCGGCGGGGCCGACGGTGACGCTCGCCGCCTCGGCCAGCTCGCTGAAGAGCGTGACCAGCTCGAGCAGCGTGCCACCGGCCGACGCCACGGCCTCGCGCGGCGTGACCGAGCCTTCGGTCTCCACGTCGAGGATCAGGCGGTCGCGGTCGGTCATCTGCTCCACGCGGGTGTTCTCCACCGTGTAGCTCACCTTGCGCACCGGCGAGAAGATCGAGTCGACCGGGATCACGCCGATCGGGTCGCGGGGCTTCTTGTTCTTATCGGCCATGCGGTAGCCGACCCCGCGCTCGACCGTCATCTCCATCTCGAGGCTCGCGCCCTTGCCGAGCGTGGCGAGGTGCAGGTCGGGGTTGAGGATCTCGACGCCCGCGGGTGGCGCGATGTCGCCGGCGGTGACCTCGGCCGGCCCCTTCGCCTTCAGGTAGACCGTGGTCGGCTCCTCGAGCTCGGAGCGGGCGACCAGCTCCTTCAGGTTCAGGATGATGTCGGTGACATCCTCGGTCACCTTGGGGATCGTCGAGAACTCGTGGAGCACCCCGTCGATGCGGACCGACGAGATGGCGGCGCCGGGGATCGAGGAGAGCAGCGTGCGGCGGAGCGAGTTGCCGACGGTGTAGCCGAACCCGGGCTCGAGCGGCTCGATCGCGAACCGGGAGCGGGTCGGCGAGACGACCTCTTCGGAGATCTGAGGTCTCGCGACGGTGAACATGCGGTGGTTCCTCCTTCGGCGGGGGATCAACCATTCCTACCCCGCGTCGTCTGTCCCGCGGAACGTGCTCCGCGGGGATGCGCCCCCGGGTCAGACCCGGCGGCGCTTGCGCGGCCGGCAACCGTTGTGCGGTACCGGCGTCACATCCTGGATCCCCGTGACCTCGAGGCCCGCGGCGGCGAGCGATCGGATCGCGGTCTCTCGGCCCGAACCCGGGCCCTTCACGAACACGTCGACCTTCTGCAACCCGTGCTCCTGCGCGGCGCGCGCTGCCTTCTCGGCGGCCAGCTGCGCGGCGAACGGCGTCGACTTGCGCGAGCCCTTGAAGCCCACGTTGCCGGCGCTCGCCCAGGACACGGTGTTGCCCTGCAGGTCGGTGATCGTGACGATCGTGTTGTTGAACGTCGACTTGATGTGGGCCTGGCCGTGGACGACGTGCTTCTTCTCGCGGCGCTTGGTCTTCTTGGCCTTGGGCTTCGCCATGCGTGTGCAGCTCCCTCGCGTCTCGCTACTTCTTGGTCGCCTTCTTCTTGCCGGCGATCGCCTTCTTCGGACCCTTGCGCGTACGGGCGTTCGTGTGCGTGCGCTGACCGCGGACCGGCAGCGCCCGGCGGTGTCGGATGCCCTGGTAGCAGCCGATCTCGATCTTGCGCTTGATGTCCTGGGCCACCTCGCGGCGCAGGTCTCCCTCGACCTTGAAGTTCGCGTCGATGTAGGCGCGGATCTTCAGCACCTCGTCCTCGGAGAGGTCGCGCACCTTGGTGGCGCCCTCGACGCCGGCCCCCGACACGATGGCCTCGGCCCCCGGCGTCCCGATGCCGTAGATGTAGGTCAGCGCGATGTCGAGCCGCTTGTCGCGCGGAAGGTCGACGCCTGCGATACGAGCCACTGGACGGTCCCCTCTTCCTTCTCAGCCCTGCCGCTGCTTGTGCCGCGGGTTCGTGCAGATGACGAGGATCTTGCCCCGGCGCCGGATCACACGGCAGCGGTCGCAGATCTTCTTGACGCTGGGCCGAACCTTCATCCGCTCAGATCTCCTGCTTCTCGGTCCTCGCCTCGAGGACCCATCTCCTACTTGTAGCGGTACACCACACGGCCTCGGGTGAGGTCGTACGGCGACAGTTCCACCAGGACCCGATCGCCCGGCAGGATGCGGATGTAGTGCATGCGCATCTTCCCGGAGATGTGGGCCAACACCTTGTGTCCGTTCTCGAGCTCCACCCGGAACATGGCGTTGGGCAACGGCTCGATGACCGTCCCCTCGACCTCGATCGCGTCTTTCTTCGGCACGCTCCAGCTGTTCCCTCTCGAACGGGTGCTCGCCCTGGCTCCCGGGACGTGCACGAACACCCTCCGGGAGGGGGCGAACGGTCAGTATAGGGGCCGCCCGGCGCGAACGTCCACGAACGGGCTCATCCGCGCGCCGTGAGCACCTGGTGCCCGTCCTCGGTGACCGCCACGGTGTGCTCGAAGTGCGCCGACAGCGAGCCGTCGGCCGTGACGACCGTCCACTCGTCGGCGAGCACCTTGGTCTGCTCCTCGCCGAGCATCAGCATCGGCTCGATCGCGATCACCAGGCCGGGCCGCAGGTCGGGGCCCCGCCCGGGACGGCCGAAGTTCTGGATGAACGGATCCTCGTGCAGCGACCGTCCGATGCCGTGGCCGCCGTACTCGCGCACGATGCCCAGGCCCGCGGCCTCGGCGACCGACGCGATCGCGTGGCCGATGTCGGAGATCCGGCCGCCGGGTTGCACCGCGGCGATGCCCGCGTACAGGGCCTCCTCGGTCGTCTTCACCAGCCGGGCGGCGTCCTCGGTCGGCGCGACGCCCCCGACGACGACGGTGACCGCCGAATCGGCGTGGAACCCTTCCCAGATCGCTCCGAAGTCGAGGGAGAGCAGCTGTCCCTCCTCGAGCCGGCGGGCGGGCGAGGGGATGCCGTGCACGATCTCGTCGTCGATCGAGGCGCAGATGGTGGCCGGGTAGGTGCCCCGGTACCCGAGGAACGACGGCGTCGCGCCCTGCTCGCGGATGTACGCCTCGGCCACACGGTCGAGGTCGGCGGTGGTGGCCCCCGGGCGCACCGCCTCGAGCACGCAGGAGATCGTGCCGGCCACGATGCGGCCGGCCCGCCGCATGCGATCGAGCTCCTCGGGCGACTTCCTGATGATCACGTCACGTCCTCCAGCGCCTCGAACGTGCGGGCCGCGACGGCACCCTCTCGCACCTCGGCGTCGATCTCGACGAGCAGCTTGCGCTCACGATAGAACGCCTCGAGCGGGGCCGTCTGCTCCCGGTAGAGGGCGAGGCGACGGCGCACGGTGAGCTCGTCGTCGTCGGAGCGCCGCTCCAGCGGGGTGGCGTCGGTGTCGCAGACCCGATCGTTCGCCGGCGGCTTGAACTCCATGTTGTAGGTGCGCTTGCACGCCGGGCAGGTCCATCGGTTGGACAGTCGCCGCACGGCCATGTCGTCGCTGATCGCGAACTTCAGCACGGCCGAGAGCGGCTGCTCGGTCTGTTCGAGCGCGCTCTCGAGCGCCTCCGCCTGGGGCACCGTCCGCGGGAACCCGTCGAGGATGAAGCCCTGCCGTGCGTCGGGCTGGGCGAGGCGATCCATCACCATGCGCACGACGAGCTCGTCGGGGACGTACTCGCCGCGGTCCATGAATGCCCGGGCCCGGATGCCGAGCCCCGAGCCACGCTGCACGTGCTCGCGCAGGATGTCACCGGTCGAGATCTGCGGGATGCCGAAGCGATCCACCAACAGCTGGGCCTGCGTTCCCTTGCCGGCCCCCGGCGGTCCGAGCAGCACCAGCCGCATCGGCGCCTACTTCAGGAAGCCTTCGTAGTGTCGCATCAGCAGCTGGGACTCGATCTGCTTCATCGTCTCGAGCGCGACGCCGACCGCGATCAGGACCGACGTGCCGCCGAACGGGAACTGCTGGAAGTCCCAGATCTTGAAGACGATCGTGGGGATCAGGGCGATCGCCGCGAGGAAGAGCGCGCCCGGCAGCGTGATGCGCACGAGGATGTCGTTGAGGTAGGTGGCCGTGGGACCGCCCGGGCGGATGCCGGGGATGAAGCCGCCCTGCTTGCGCAGGTTGTCCGCCTGCTTGACCGGGTCGAACTGGATCGCCGTGTAGAAGTAGGCGAAGAACACGATCATCGACGCGAGCACGATCATGTACACGTAGGTCGGGTTCCCGGCGTTCAGGTACGTGTCGACGAAGTTCTGGAACCCCTCCCACGGCACGATGCTCGCGAGCAGCACCGGCATGTACATCACCGACGTGGCGAAGATGATCGGGATCACGCCCGCCTGGTTCACCTTGAGCGGCAGGTAGGTGCTGCCGCCGGTCGTCATCTTGCGGCCCACGATGCGCTTGGCGTACTGGATCGGGATGCGGCGCTGCCCCTGGTCCATGAAGACGACGGCGACGATGATGCCCAGGCCGATCAGCATGATCACGCTGAACTTGAACGCGCCGCCCTGGCGCAGGATCGAGCTCCCCTCGCCCGGCAGCGACGCGATCACGCTCGTGAAGATCAGGATCGACATGCCGTTGCCGACGCCGCGCTGCGTGATCAGCTCCCCGAGCCACATGATCATCGCCGTGCCCGCGGTGAGCGTGAGCACGATCAGCCCGATGTTGGGGGCGGTGAACGTCTCGGGCGGGAACGGGTCGGGCAGACCGGTGCCGCCCGAGTGGAACAGGAACACGATGCCGGTCGACTGCAGGACCGCCAGCACGACCGTGACGTAACGCGTGTACTGGTTGATCTTCTTGACGCCGACCTCACCCTGGTCCTGCAACGCCTGCAGCTTGGGGATCACGACCGTGAGCAGCTGCATGATGATCGAGCTCGTGATGTAGGGCATGATGCCCAGCCCGAAGACCGCCATCTGCCCGAGCGCCCCGCCCGAGAACAGGTTGATCAGCTGCAGGAACCCGCCCTCGCCGGCCTCGATCGCGTCGCGGATCGGTCCGAAGTCGACGACCGGCACCGGCACGTACGAGCCGAACCGGTAGATGGCGATGATGAACAGCGTGAAGAGGATCTTGTTGCGGAGATCCGGAAGCCGGAACGCGTTGAGGAAGGCCTTCAGCACGGGCGTCTATCGTACCCCGGCATCTAGCCCTCGATGAGCTGGGCGGTGCCGCCCGCCTGCTCGATCTTGGCCTTCGCCGCCTTGGAGAACGCGTGGGCCTTCACCGTGAGCGCGTGGTCGAGCTCGCCGCGGGCGAGGATCTTCACCGGCAGGCTCTTGTGCACGAGGCCGTGCGCCGCCAACGCCTCGGGCGTCACCTCGCCGCTCTCGTAGTACTTCGAGAGCACCTCCACGTTGACCACGGCGTATTCGACGCGGTTCACGTTCGTGAAGCCCTTGAGCTTGGGCACGCGGCGTTGCAGCGGCATCTGGCCGCCTTCGAACCACGCGGGCACGTTCTTGCGGGCCCCGGTGCCCTTCGTGCCGCGTCCGGCCGTCTTGCCGCGAACGCCGGCACGCCCTCGGCCGACGCGCTTACGATCCTGCTTCGCGCCCTCGGCCGGTTTCAAGTGATGGAGCTTCATGTCGGTTCCTCTCCGCAGGGACGCCTCAGGCGCCCTCGACCTCTTCGACCCGCACGAGGTGCCGCACCTTCTCGATCATGCCGCGGATCTCGGGGCGGTCGTCCTTGATCACGCTGTCATTGATGCGGTGCAGGCCGAGCCGGCGCACCGTGTCCTTCTGGTCACGGGGACGGTCGATCACGCTGCGCACCTGCGTCACCTTGAGCTGACTCATCGGCGGCCTCCGCGTGGGCCCTGGCCGCGTCGCTGGTCACGGCCCGGGGGCTGGTCGGAGTAGACCTCCTCGAGCGCCGCCGTCCGGGCGGCCTGCAGGCGCACGTCGGCGGCGGCGACGGCCTCGAGCATCGGCTTGGGCGCGATCTCGTGGACGTCGCGCCCGCGGAGCTGGGCCACCTGCTGGGGTCGACGGAGCGACCGGAGCCCGGCCACGGCCGCCTTCACGATGTTGATCTGGTTCGAGCTGCCCATGGACTTCGACAGGATGTCCTTGATGCCCGCGGCCTCGACCAGCGCGCGCACCGGACCGCCGGCGATCACGCCGGTTCCCGGGGCGGCCGGCTTCAGCAGCACCACGCCGGCGCCGGCCTCGCCGACCACCTCGTGCGGGATCGTCGTGCCCATCATCGGCACCTCGAACATGCGCTTGCGGGCCTCCTCGACGCCCTTGGCGATCGCCGCGGGCACCTCCTTGGCCTTGCCGTAGCCCAGGCCGACCCGACCCGCGCCGTCGCCGACGACGACGAGCGCGGCGAAGGAGAACCGCCGACCACCCTTGACGACCTTGGCCACTCGGTTGATCGAGATCACCCGTTCCTCGAACGGGCTGCGGTCCTGCTGATTCGAGTCGTATCGCCTGCTCATGTCAGATCTGGAGTCCTCCCTCGCGCGCGCCATCGGCGAGCGCGGCCACACGGCCGTGGTACAGCCGACCGCCGCGATCGAAGACGGCACGCTCGATGCCGGCGTCCTTCGCGCGGCTCGCCAGCAGCTCGCCGGCCGCCTTCGCACGCGCCGTCTTGTCCTCGCCGGAGACCTCGCGGTCGCTCGCCTGGGCGAGCGTGCGGGCGCCGACGTCGTCGATCAGCTGCGCGTAGATGAACTTGTTCGACCGGTACACGGCCAGCCGCGGCCGCGTGCCGTCGCCCGAGACCTTCTTGCGGACCCGGTCGTGGCGGCGTTCGCGCGCCGCACGCTTCTCGTTCCTCGCCATCACGCAGCACCAGTCTTCGCGGCCTTGCCGGCCTTCTTCCGGACGTACTCGCCCTCGTACCGGATGCCCTTGCCCTTGTACGGCTCGGGCTTGCGGATCTTGCGGATCTTCGCGGCGATCTCACCGACCGCCTGCTTGTCGTTGCCCCGCACCACGATCTGGGTCGGGGCCGGCACCTCGAACTCGATGCCCTCGGGCACCGGCACCAGCACGGGGTGCGAGAATCCCGCCTGCACCTCGATGTCTTTGCCCTTCATCGCGACCCGATAACCCACGCCCACGATCTCGAGCTTCTTCTCGTAGCCCTTCGTCACGCCCTCGACCATGTTGGCCAGCAGCGAGCGTGTAAGCCCGTGCAGCCCGCGGTTGAACCCCTGGTCGTCGGGGCGCTCGACGCGCGCGAGGCCTCCGTCGACCACGATCGTCATGTTCTCGTGCATCGCCTGGGTGAGGGTCCCGCGGGGACCCTCGACCGTGACGACGTTGCCGTCGCCGACCGTGATCTCGACCCCGCCGGGGATCTCGATGGGCTGCTTGCCGATACGACTCATCGTGTCCGTTCCCTCGTGTGTGCCCGCCTACCAGACGTAGGCCAGCACCTCGCCGCCGATGCCTCTGCGGGAGGCGTCCTTGTCGGTCATCACGCCGTGCGACGTGGAGACGATCGCCACGCCCAGCCCGCCGAGCACCCGCGGCAGCTCGTGCCGCCCCGTGTAGACCCGGCGTCCCGGCTTGGAGACGCGCTTGATGCCGGAGATCGTGCGCTGCCGCTGCTTGCCGTACTTCAGGCGCACGTGGAAGGCCTGGTGCACGCCCTCGCCCTCGCGCTCGAAGCCGTCGATGTATCCCTCGGCGTCGAGGATCCCGAGCACGGCCTCGTTCACCTTCGAGACCGGCACGGCAAGGTCGTCCTTGTACGCCAGGTTCGCGTTGCGGATGCGCGTGAGCAGGTCGGCGACCGGATCGTTGACGTTGCTCGAGAACCGCCGTTCCTTGGTCACCATGATGCCTTCGTCACCCCCGGCAGCTCGCCGGCGTGCGCCAGCTCTCGGAAGCAGATGCGGCACAGCAGGAACCGCTTGTAGACGGCGCGGGATCGCCCGCACCGCTGACAGCGCGTGTACCCGCGCACGCGGAACTTCGGCTGGCGCTGCTGCTTGTTCTTCAATGCCTTCTTGGCCATGTGTGCGTTCTCCTACCCTGCCTGTGCGACCTGCTCGACGCCCGCGAGCGGGAAGCCGAGCGCGATCAGCAGGCTTCGCGCCTCGTCGTCGGTCGCGGCGGTGGTGACGATCGTGATATCCATGCCGCGCACCAGCGCCACCTTGTCGTAGTCGATCTCCGGGAAGATCAGCTGCTCGGTGACACCCAGCGTGTAGTTGCCGTGCCCGTCGAACGAGCTCGGGCTCATGCCCCGGAAGTCACGGATGCGCGGGAGCGCGAGCGAGACCAACCGGTCGTAGAACTCCCACATGCGGTTGCCCCGCAACGTGACCTTGGCGCCGATCGCCATGCCTTCGCGCAGCTTGAACCCGGCGATCGACTGGCGAGCCTTCGTCACGACCGGCTTCTGGCCGGTGATGATCGTGAGGTCCTCGAGCGCGGCCTCGAGCAGACGCCCGTCCTTGACGGCGTCGCCGATGCCCATGTTCACCACGATCTTGTCGAGGCGGGGCACCTGCATCACGTTGTCGAGCCCGAGCTCGCGCTGCAGCGCCGGCACGATCTCGTCGCGGTAGCGCTGCTTCAGCCTCGGGGTGTAGTCGTCGCTCATAGTTCCGCCTCGCACTTCCGACAGATGCGCACCTTGGAGCCGTCCTGGTCGACCCGGTGCCCGACGCGCGTCGGCTTGCCGCAGCTCTGGCAGACCGGCTGCACGTTGGAGATGTCGAGGAACATCTCGACGTCGATGATGCCACCCTGCTGGATCGCCTGGCTCGAGCCGCTGGCGCGCCCGGTGGCGCGCTGATGCTTCTTGGCCAGCGCGACACCGTCGACCATGACCCTGCCCTCACGCGGCAGCACACGGACCACGCGGCCTTCTTTGCCGCGGTCCTTGCCCGCCATCACGCGGACCGTGTCGTCCCTCTTGATGTCGACCCCTGGCATCGGCTACAGCACCTCCGGCGCGAGCGAGATGATCTTCATGAACCGCTTCTCGCGGAGCTCGCGGGCCACCGGTCCGAAGATGCGGGTGCCGCGCGGGTTCTTCTGCTCGTTGATGATCACGACCGCGTTGTCGTCGAACCGGATGTAGGACCCGTCGGGGCGACGGCGCTCCTTGGCCGTGCGCACGACGACGGCACGCACGACCTCGCCCTTCTTCACGCCGCCGCCGGGCAGGGCGTCCTTCACGGTGCCGACGATCACGTCGCCGACCCCCGCGTAGCGACGGCCCGAGCCGCCCAGCACGCGGATGCACAGGACCTCTTTGGCTCCCGTGTTGTCCGCGACCTTGCAGCGCGTCTCCTGCTGGATCACGTCCGACTCCCTCGCGTTCCCTCTGTCTCGGCGGTCACTTCGCCCGTTCGACGATCTCGACGACCCGCCAGCGCTTGCTCTTCGAGATCGGGCGCGTCTCCATCAGCCGCACCGTGTCGCCCACGTGCGCCTCGTTCTGCTCGTCGTGCGCGGCGAGCTTCGACGAGCGCCGCACCGTCTTGCGGTAGAGCGGGTGGGTGACCTTGCGGTCGACGCGCACCAGCACGGTCTTGTCCATCTTGTCCGACACGACGACGCCGGTGCGCACCTTGCGGCGCCCGCGCTCGGCGGCGGTGTCGGTCACGGTCTGCTCCTCGCTCACTGCTCCTCCTCGGATGCCACCTCGCGGGCCGCGGCGATCGCGTCGAGCTCCGCCTCGATCTCGCGCTCGCGCAGCACGGTGGCGATGCGCGCCACCTCGCGGCGCACCTCCCTGATGCGGGTCGGGTTGTCGAGCTGACCCGTCGCCAGCTGGAAGCGCAGGTTGAACAGCTCCTCCTTGGCGGCGTCGACGCGCACCAGGAGCTCGTCGTCCGGCAGCTCTCGCAGCTCTGCGGCCTTGCTGGGCATCCGCTACTCCCCGTCCCTGCTGATGAACTTGGTCTTGATCGGCAGCTTGTGCTGCGCGCGCTTCATGGCCTCGCGGGCCAGCGACTCCGGCACCCCGGCGAGCTCGAACATCACCCGGCCGGGCTTCACGACGGCGACCCACCCCTCGGGGTTGCCCTTGCCCGAGCCCATGCGAGTCTCGGCGGGCTTCTTGGTCACCGACTTGTCGGGGAAGATGTTGATCCACACCTTCCCGCCGCGGCGGATGTGTCGCGTGATCGCGACGCGCGCCGCCTCGATCTGGCGGTTCGTGATCCAGGCCGCCTCGAGCGCGACCAAGCCGTAGTCGCCGAAGTGGATCTCGGTGCCGCCCTTGGCCATGCCGCGGCGGTGCCCGCGATGGACCTTGCGGTGCTTGACCTTCTTCGGGGCCAGCATCAGGCGTCGCCACCTTCGGTGGGCGTCGGCGTCTCGGCGGTCTCCGGTGCGGCGGCCTCGGCGGCGGGAGCGGTCTCGCTCTCGACGGGCGCAACCGGCGCCTCGGCCTCGGCCGGCGCTGCAGCCTCGGCCGGCGCTGCAGCCTCGGGCGGCGCCGGGGCAGGCGTGGAGCCGCCTCGTCCGCCGGTCTCGACCTGCTGGGCCGATGCGTGCGCGCGCGCGAGGGCCCGCTCGGTCTGCTGCTCTCGATGGGGCACCTCGTCGCCGTGGTAAACCCAGACCTTCACGCCGATGATGCCGAACGTGGTCTTGGCCTCGGCCGTGCCGAAGTCGACCTTGGCACGCAGGGTGTGCAGGGGCACGCGGCCCTCGCGGTACCACTCGCGCCGGCCCATCTCCGAGCCACCGAGACGGCCGCCGGTCGCCACGCGCACGCCGAGGGCGCCCGAGCGCATCGCCGTCTGCACGGCGCGGCGCATCGCGCGGCGGAACGCCACGCGCCCGGCGAGCTGTTCGGCGACGCCCTGGGCCAACAGGGTGGCGTCGGTCTCGGGGCGCGACTCGCTCGCGGCCTGGTTCATGTCCTCGACCTTCACGTCGACCCGCTTCTTCGTGTAGCGCTCGACGTCCTTGCGCAGCCGATCGACCTCGGCGCCCTTGCGGCCGATCACGATGCCGGGCCGGGCCGTGCGGATGAACACCCAGATCTGGTCGCCCTTGCGCTCGATGTCGATCGAGCTGATGCCGGCGCGCGACAGGCGGGACCGGATGTGCTTGCGGATCCAGATATCCTCGTGCAGCTGACCGGCGTACTCACGCCTGCCGGCGTACCAGTTGGACTTCCAGGGGTAGATGACCCCCAGCCGGAACCCGTACGGGTTGACCTTGTGACCCACTAGGCTTCCTCTCCCATCGTCTCCACCACGAGCGTCACGTGCGACGTGCGCTTGCGCACCCGCGTGGCGCGGCCGTACGCGCGCGGCCGGTACCGCCGCAGCGTCGGGCCCTCGTCGACCCAGGCGCGCGACACCATCAGGTTGTCCTCGATCACGCCGGGTTGCTGCTCGGCGTTGGCGATCGCCGAGTTCAGCAGCTTCTCGACCTCGGGCGTGGGCCCGAGCGGCGAGAAGCGCAGGATGCGCCGCGCCTCGACCACGTGCTGGCCGCGGATCATGTCGATCACGCGCCGCATCTTCCGCGGCGACGTGCGCACGTACTTCATGGTGGCTCGCGCTTCCACGTACTTACCTCACTCCGGTCCGGCGTTCGTCGCGGGAGTGCGAACGGAAGGTGCGCGTCGGCGCGAACTCGCCGAGCTTGTGCCCCACCATCGACTCCGAGATGAAGACCGGCACGTGCTTGCGACCGTCGTGCACGGCGATCGTGTGCCCGAGCATGTCGGGCACGATCGTGGACCGGCGCGACCACGTCTTGACGACGCGCTTGTCGCCCTTCTTGTTCATGTCGTCGATCTTGACCATGAGGTGCTCGTCGACGAACGGACCCTTCTTGACCGACCTGGGCACCTAGCCACGCCCCTTCCCACGGCGGCGGACGATGTACTTGTTCGACGCCTTGTTCTTCTTGCGGGTACGGCCTTCCTTCTTCCCCCACGGCGACGCGGGGTGCCGGCCGCCCGAGGACTTGCCTTCGCCACCACCCAGCGGGTGGTCGACGGGGTTCATCGCCACGCCGCGGACGGTCGGGCGCTTGTTCTTCCAGCGGGCGCGGCCCGCCTTGCCGAGCGAGATCAGCTCGTGCTCGGGGTTGCCCACCGTGCCGACCGTGGCCTTGGACGCGGCGGGCACGAGACGCGTCTCACCCGAGGGCAGGCGAACGGTGGCCATCGAGCCTTCCTTGGCCATCAGCTGCACGCTCGCCCCGGCCGAGCGCGCGAGCTTGGCGCCCGCTCCCGGCTTGAGCTCGATCGCATGCACGACCGTGCCCACGGGGATGTTGCGCAGCTGCAGGGCGTTGCCGGGACGGATCTCGGCATCGGGGCCGCTCATCAGGCGATCGCCCTGCTTCACGCCCTGCGGCGCGAGGATGTAGCGCTTCTCGCCGTCGGCGTAGTGCAGCAGGGCGATGCGCGCGCTGCGGTTGGGGTCGTACTCGATGTGCGCGACCTTGGCCGGCACGCCGTCCTTGTTCCGCTTGAAGTCGATCACCCGGTAGCGCTGCTTCGTGCCGCCGCCCTGGTGGCGCGTCGTGATGCGGCCGTGCACGTTGCGCCCGGCCTTGCGGTGCTTCTTCTGCAGCAGCGACTTCTCGGGGGTCGTGCGCGTGACCTCGTCGAACGACGAGACGCTCGCGCCGCGGCGGCCCGGGGTCGTCGGCTTGTACTTACGGACGGCCATGCTCATCCACCCTCGAAGATCTCGATCGCGTCGCCCTCGGCGAGGGTGACGATGGCCCGCTTCTCGTCGGGACGCTTGCCCTTCGTGTAGCCGCGGCGCTTCACCTTGCCCCGGCGGTGCAGCGTGTTCACCGAGGTCACGCGGACCTCCCAGATCGCCTGCACGGCTTCCTTGATCTCGGTCTTGTTCGCCCGCTTGTCGACCAGGAACGTGTAGGTGTTCTGCTCGAGGCCGGCATAGGACTTCTCCGAGACGATCGGCCGGATGATCACGTCGCGGTGCGTCTTCACTCGCCCTCACCCGCCTCGGGCGTGGAGCCCTTCTGCTCTTCGGGCGTGGAGCCCTTCTGCGCCTCGGGCGTGGAGCCCTTGCCCTCGAGCGCGTCGAGCGCGTCGCCGGTCAGCAGCACCCGGTCGGCCCGCAGCACGTCGTAGGTGCCGAGCCCGCCCGCGTAGGCGACCTTCACGTCGGCAAGGTTGCGGAACGACTTCTCGGCCGCGCCGTCGTCGGTCGGCCTGGCCAGCACGACGAGCACCTTGCCGTCGAGCTCGAGCGTCGAGAGGAGCTCGGCGGCACGCTTCGTCTTCGGCTCGTCGAAGGCGATCTCGCTCACGACGGCGAGCTTGCCGCTCGCCAGCGCGTCGGTGAGCGCCGAGCGGAGCGCGCCTTTGCGCATCTTCTTGTTCACGCGCATCGAGTGGTCGCGCGGCTGCGGCCCGTGCGCCACGCCGCCCCCGACCCACTGGGGCGACCGGATCGAACCCTGGCGCGCGCGTCCGGTTCCCTTCTGGCGCCACGGCTTCCTGCCGCCGCCCGCGACCTCGCCGCGCGTCTTCGTGGAATGCGTGCCGGCGCGCAGCCCCGCGAGTCCCGCGACGACCACCTGGTGCATCAGCGGGACGCTCACGGGCGCCTCGAAGACGTCGGCCGCGAGGTCGCGCGAGCCGGACTTCTTGCCCTGGGCATCGAGGACGTCGATCGTCGCCATCTCAGGCACCCTTCGTCGCCGGTGTCTTGACCGCGGAGCGGACCATCACGAGCCCGCCCTCCGGGCCGGGCACCGCGCCCTTCACGAGCAGCAGGTTGCGCTCTGGGTCGGCCTGCACCACGGTGAGGTTCAGGACCGTGACGCGCTCGTTGCCGTGCTGGCCGGCCATGCGCATGCCCTTGAACACGCGGCTCGGCGTGGCGCAGGCGCCGATCGCGCCGGGCGCGCGGTGCACCCGGTGGGTGCCGTGGCTCGCCTTCAGCCCGGCGAACCCGTGTCGCTTCATCACGCCGGCGAAGCCCTTGCCCTTGGACACCCCGACCACGTCGACGATGTCGCCCGCCTCGAAGAGGTCGGCCCGCAGCTCCTGCCCCGGCTCGTACGTGCCGGCGTCGGCGGTGCGCAGCTCCACGAGGTGACGGCGCGGCTCGGCCGAGTTCGCCTCGTAGTGACCCTTCATCGGCTTCGTGACCTGGCTCGGGCGCACGTCGCCGAACGCGAGCTGCACGGCGTCGTAGCCGTCGCGTTCCTCGGTCTTGATCTGGGCCACGACGCAGGGACCGGCCTTGATCACGGTGACCGGCACGGCTCGGGTGTCGTCGAAGACCTGGGTCATGCCCAGCTTCGTCCCCAAGATCCCCTTCACGGTCCTGTCTCCTGGCATGGCGTCCTCAGAGCTTGATCTCG
Organism: Actinomycetota bacterium; assembly: GCA_035697485.1. Taxonomy (NCBI): domain Bacteria; kingdom Bacillati; phylum Actinomycetota; species Actinomycetota bacterium. The sequence continues at coordinate 474 of DASSCU010000037.1, read as the reverse complement.
ATGTCGACCCCGGCCGACAGGTTCAGGCGTTGGAGCTCCTGCACCGTCTTCGAGGTGGCGTCGACGATGTCGATCAGCCGCTTGTGCGTGAGCATCTGGAAGTGCTCGCGCGAGTCCTTGTACTTGTGGGGCGAGCGGATCACCGTGTAGATGGCGCGCTCCGTCGGCAACGGCACCGGGCCGATCACCTTGGCACCCGTGCGGGTGACGTGCTCGACGATGTCGCGCGCGGCGACATCGAGCATGCGGTGGTCGTAGGCCCGGAGCTTGATGCGGATCTTGGGTCCTGCCACGGTCGCGCCTTCTCTCCGGTCTCTTCGCTCGTCGCTCGGTTACTTGATGATCTCGGTCACGCGGCCGGCGCCGACGGTGCGTCCGCCCTCGCGGATCGCGAAGCGCAGGCCCTCTTCCATCGCGATCGGGGCGATCAGCTCGACCGTCATCTCGACGTTGTCCCCGGGCATGACCATCTCC
>DASSCU010000036.1 GCA_035697485.1 Actinomycetota bacterium | reverse complement strand
ACGATCCTGCGCGACCTCGAGCTCGCGCGCCATGGGTATCGGTCGACGCCGGTCGGGCCGTACTTCCTGCCGTTCCCTGACGGTCGCGCCATCCTGCAGGCCGACGACGACGCGAAGAAGAACTACGAGTCGTTCGCCCAGTTCAGCAAGCGCGACGCCGACGCGATCGAGCGATGGGACGCGTGGATCGGCGGACTCGCCGAGGTGCTGGGGCCGCTGATGATGACGACGCCGCCCAGGCTCGGCTCGTTGAAGCCCTCCGATCTCACCGAGCAGCTGCGGCTCGCGTGGCGCTTCCGAGGGCTCGACGTGCGCGGGCTCGCCGACGTGACCCAGCTGATGACGATGTCGGTCGTCGACCTGCTCGATCGGTTCTTCGAATCCGACCAGGTGAAGACGGTCATGGCGCTCAACGGCCTGATCGGCACGTGGGCGGGGCCGTACGAGCCCGGCACCGGCTACGTGATGGCGCACCACTCGATCGGCGACGTGGGCGACGGCCACCTCGGCTCGTGGGCGGTGCCCGAGGGCGGCATGGGCGCCGTGAGCGACGCGATCGCCTCGAGCGCCCGTTCCTATGGCGCCGAGATCCGCACCGGGGCCAGGGTCGCGAGGATCCTCGTCGAGGGCGGCGCCACGACCGGCGTCGTGCTCGACTCCGGTGAAGAGGTGCGGGCGCCGCTCGTCGTCACGGCGATCCACCCGAAGATCACGTTCCTCGAGCAGATCGACCGGGTCGACCTTCCCGCCGACTTCATGGACGACATCGCGAACTGGAAGACGCGCAGCGGCGTCGTGAAGATCAACGCCGCGCTCGACCGCGCTCCGGTCTTCACCGCGATGCCGGAGCTCACCGACCTGACGGGCGGGTTCGAGCTCGCGCACTCGGTCGCCTACCTCGAAAAGGCCTTCGAGCAGGCGCGCGCTGGAGAGCCGGCGACCGCGCCGTTCAGCGACGGCGTGATGCCGACCGTCTTCGACCACACGCTCGCCCCCGAGGGCAAGCACGTCGTCTCGCTGTTCACGCAGTGGGTTCCGCACGAGTGGAGCGAGGAGCCGCACCCGGCCGAGCTCGAGGCGTACGCCGACCGCGTGATCGCCGGTTACGACGAGCTCGCGCCCGGGTTCGCCGACTCCGTGCTGCACCGCCAGGTGATCGGCCCCCACGAGATGGAGCAGGAGTGGGGGCTGATCGGCGGGAACATCTTCCACGGGGAGCTCAGCGCCGAGCAGCTCTTCCACATGCGACCGGCGCCCGGATACGCCGACTACCGCACGCCGATCCGGGGGTTGTACCAGTGCTCCAGCGCCACGCACGCCGGCGGCGGCGTCTGCGGCATCCCCGCGTACAACATGGTCCGCGAGATCAAGAAGGACCGCCGGCGCGGTCCGCTGAGACGGAAGGGTTGAGCAACCGATGGCCGAGCCGAACTCGTCGTTCCCGTTCTACTTCGCGAGCTGGTACAAGAAGTCGCCCTACTTCCAGCGCACCGTGGAAGCCGGGTGCACCAGCTGGGATCTGTACAACCACATGCTGATCCCGACGCTGTACGACGACGACATCAAGGAGTACTGGCACCTCGTCGAGAAGGTGACGCTCTGGGACGTCGCGGTCGAGCGTCAGGTGGAGATCACCGGTCCCGACGCCGCGCGGTTCACCCAGCTGCTCACGCCCCGCGACCTGTCGCAGACCCAGCCCGAACAGTGCAAGTACGTGCTGCTCTGCGCGCCCGACGGCGGCATCGTGAACGACCCGATCCTGCTGAAGCTCGCCGAGGACCACTTCTGGCTCTCGCTCGCCGACAGCGACGCGCTGCTGTACGCGCTCGGCGTGCAGGCGTTCGCGGACATGGACGTCGAGATCCGTGAGCCCGACGTGTCGCCGCTGCAGATCCAGGGCCCGCTGTCGAAGCCGCTGATCCGCGAGCTCTTCGGCGACGACGTGGCCGACCAGAGGTACTACTGGCACAAGCAGACCGAGCTCGACGGCATCCCGGTAGTCGTCTCGCGCACGGGATGGAGCGCGGAGCTGGGCTACGAGGTGTACCTGCGCGATTCCTCGATGGCCCACGACCTGTGGGACGCGATCATGGCCGCCGGCGAGGAGTTCGGGCTGCGGGCGATCGCCCCGAGCGACCAGCGCCGCATGGAAGCCGGCATCTTCAACTACGGCAGCGACATGGACATCACGAACAACCCGTTCGAGATCACCGGCCTCGAGCGGCTTGTCGAGCTCGACAGCGACAACGAGTTCGTCTCCCGGAACGCGCTCGAGCGGATCCGCGACGAAGGCGTGCAGCAGAAGCTCGTCGGCGTGAGGATCGACGGCGATCCCCTCGGCATGTGGCTCGAGGACTTCTGGCCGGTCGTCGATGGCGACGAGCAGGTCGGCCGGCTCGTGAGCGCCTCGTACTCGCCGCGGCTCGAGTTCAACATGGGCTTCGCGTGGGTGCCGATCGACTTAGCCGGCGATGGTACGCGCGTCGAGATCGCGTCACCCGACGGCCCGATGACGGCCACGGTGACCCCGTTGCCGTTCCTCGACCCGAAGAAGGAGATCCCGGCGAGGAGCTGAGCCGTACGCTCTTCCGCGTGACCTACGAGCATCTGGAGGTCTGGCGCGGCGACCCTCGGCTCTCATCATGGCTCGACGAGCTGCCGGCGATCCTCGACGCGTGCTCGCGGCGGTGGTCGCTGACGCTCGGGGAACCGTGGACGAACAGCATCGCCTCGCTCACGATGCCGGCGAGTCGCGACGGCGAGGCGGTCGTGCTGAAGATCGGCATCCCCGACCGCGAGGGAGAGCTCGAAGGCGAGGCGCTCCGCCGGCTCGACGGGAGCGGCGCCGTGCTCCTGCTCGACGAAGATCCCGACCGACGGGTGATGTTGCTCGAGCGCTGCACGCCGGGCACGCCGCTCACGAACGAGGACACCGAAGCCGCCCTCGACGTGTTGATCGGGCTGCTCCCGCGGGTCTGGATCGCGGCCGGTGAACCGTTCAGACCGCTCGCCGATGAGGTCGCCGACCTGATCGTCGAGATGCGCGAGCACTGGGAGGGCACGGGTCGCACGATCGAGGAGCGGCTGATCGACGCCGCGACGGAGGCGTTCGAGTCGCTCGCGCCGACGCAGGGCGAGCAGGTGCTCGTGAACCAGGACCTGCATGCCGACAACGTGCTCGCGGCCGAGCGAGAGCCGTGGCTCCTGATCGACCCGAAGCCTCTGATGGGAGAGCGCGAGTTCGGGGTCGCGTCGATCGTGCGTGGCCGGGAGCTCGGACACACCCGGGAGGCGGTGTTGCGACGACTCGACCGGGTCACCGCGGAGCTCGGGCTCGACCGGGAGCGGGCGCGGCTGTGGTCGATGGCACACACGGTGTCGTGGTGCTTCGACGACGACGGGCCGATGCGCGAGCACATCGAGGCAGCCACATGGCTGCTCGACGCGGCATGATGGAGGGGTGGAACCTCTCACCGGCCATCTGCTGATCTCGAACTCGAACCTGTTCGATCCGAACTTCCGTCGCACGGTCGTGCTGGTCGGCCATCACGACGACGACGGGGCGGTCGGGGTCGTGCTGAACCAGTCGCTCGGGGTGTCGGTCCGCGAGGCGGTGCCGCCGCTCGGTGACCTGGTCGACCCCGAGGAACCGCTGTTCGATGGCGGCCCGGTCGAGCCCGCATCGATCGTCGTGCTCGCCGACTTCCTCGATCCTTCGAGGGCCGAGCTGTTGGCGGTGGGGTCGATCGGCTTCCTGCCCCCGGAGGCCGGCGGCGACATCGGCGAGGTGATCCGCCGTGCGCGCGTATACGCGGGGTATGCCGGGTGGGGCCCCGGCCAGCTCGAAGCGGAGCTCGAGGAGGAGAGTTGGGTGACCGCGCCCGCGCTGCCCGACGACGTCTTCCACGACGATCCGGGGCGCCTGTGGGAGGACGTGCTGCGCAGGCTCGGGCGCGGTTACGACCTGCTGCGCCTGATGCCGCGCGACCCTTCCTTGAATTGACCGGCGGGACTTGCCGCGGCCCGGCCGGCCAGGGATGCTGACCGCATGAGCGCGGCGCCGGTCGACCGAGATGCATTGCAGCGGTGCGCCAGCCCGTTCGGGCTCTCGCACGGGCTCCCCGGCGAGGCCTACACGTCGCCAGACGTGCTCGCGTGGGAGCGAGAACGCTTCTTCGACCGATCGTGGGTGTGTATCGGGCGGACCGGCGCCCATCGCCGTGCGGCCGGGCAGATCGAACGCGGGGGGTGGGTGTTCGTGCGCCGTGACCCCGACGGCATCGACGCCGAGGAGCAGTTCGGGAACCTCTGGGAGCACCTCGCGCCATGGGAGCCCGAGCGACTCGTGGCGGCAGCGCGGCACTCGTACGAGATCGCGGCGAACTGGAAGCTGATCCACGAGAACTACCAGGAGTGTTACCACTGCTCCGAGATCCACCCCGAGCTCTGCACGGTGACCCCGCCCGACAGCGGCTACTCGATCGACATCCAGGGACTCTACGTCGCGGGGCCGATGGACCTGTACGAGGGCGTCGAGACGATGTCGCTCGACGGAGCATCGCACGGCGTGCCGATCCGCGGCCTGCGCGGTCACCAGCTGCGCGAGGTGGGCTACTTCGGCATCTTCCCGAACCTGCTGATCAGCCCGCACCCCGATTACGTGCTCACCCACCGGATCGAGCCGATCGCACCAGACCGGAGCTACGTGGAGTGTGAGTGGCTGTTCCCGCCGGAGGCGCTCGAGCTCGGGGGCTTCGATCCCGCCTACGCGGTCGACTTCTGGGACGTCACGAACCGTGAGGATTGGGCCGCGTGTGAGTCGCTGCAGCGCGCGGCGACCTCGCGCGGTCACCGGGCCGGGCCGATGTCGACCGTCTGGGAAGGCGGTGTCTACATGCAGGTGCGCATGATCGCCGACGGCTACCTGCGGGGCGACGTGCCGGGGCGACCCGAGCAACCTTCATCCACCGCGTACCCGCGTCGGGAACTGCTGCACGGGGCATGAGCGACTCGGTCTCGTTCGACCGGGCTGCCTCGTTCTACGACTCCACCCGCGTCACCGACGAGGAGACGCTCCGCGTCACGGTCGACCTGCTCGACCGTGACGTCGCGATCGGCGAGGGTCCCGTGCTCGAGATCGGGGTCGGCACCGGGGCGCTGGCCGTGCCACTCGCTGCCAGGGGCGTCCGGGTCGTCGGCATCGACCTCTCCCGCGAGATGATGGCGCGGCTCCGCGAGAAGTCCCCGAACGTCGGGCTGGCGCTCGCGGACGCCACCCGACTGCCGTTCCGCGACGAGGCGTTCGTCGGCGCCTACGCCCGATGGGTCCTCCATCTGATCCCGGCGTGGCCCTACGCCGTGGCCGAGCTCGTCCGGACGGTGCGGCCGGGCGGGGTGGTCGCGATCGAGCCCGGGGGGTTCTCGGGCCTGTGGCGCGAGGTCATGGATCGCATGATCTTCGAGATCGGCCCCGATGCCGAGCCGGTCGGGTTGTCCCGCGACCGGGAGCCCGGGGCGCTCGACGAGGCGTTCACGGCTGTCGGAGCCGAGCCGTTCGGCGTGGTCGACGCCCCGGGCCACTTCGGCGGCTCGCTCTCGAAGTTCTTCGACGAGGCGTCGGCTCGCACGTACTCCTGGACGTGGCGGGCGAGCGACGAGGATCTCAGGCGTGCGATCGACGACGTGCGGGCGTGGGCGGCCGAGCGTTACGACGACTGGGATGCGCCTCTCGACCCCGAGGCGCCGATGCGCTGGCACCGCTACCGAGTCTCGGGCTCCACGTAGTCGTCCGGATGGTCGACGACGCCGGGCGCCTCGTCGACGACGTGCATCGCGGCCAGCTCGGCCGGCACGGGCCCGTCTGACGCCTCGGGATCGCCGACGAGATCCTTCTCGCGATCGACGCCGTCGTCGCTCTCGTCGACGAGGTCGACGCCTGCGAAGTCTCGGCGCGCCGCGAGCTGCTCGCGGCGGTTCCGCTCGTCGATCGTGTCGCCGTCGTGCTGCTCGGCGAGGGTCGTGTGCTCATCGGCACCCGCGTACCGGTCCATGCCGCTGATCAGGTCTTCCATCGTCTCACCATCGTCGGCGTCGACGTCGGTTGGCGACGGCCCCTCGCTCGGCGTCAGCTGATCCTCGTGCATACCGGCACACTACCGTCTTCCGTGCCTGGATCCGGCGTCGGCCCGTCTCGCGGGAGACGCCCGCCATCGGTATCCTTAAGGGCTACGCCCGTGTGCATCCCGCTCACGGACGACCCGAGGAGGTTCGACGGTGCCGATCACCGAGGTCGAGACGATCTGGATGAACGGCGAGCTCGTGCCCTGGCAAGAGGCCAAGGTCCACGTGCTCAGCCACGCCCTGCACTACGGCAGCGGCGTATTCGAGGGCATCCGGGCGTACGAGACGACCCGCGGCCCCGCCGTGTGGCACCTCGACGCGCACCTCGACCGCATGTACTCGTCGGCCTCCATCTACTTCATGGAGATCCCGTTCTCCAAGGCGGAGCTCATCGACGCGGTGAAGGACACGATCCGCGCCAACGGGTTGCAGTCGTGCTACATCCGCCCGATCGCGTTCCGTGGCTACGGCGAGATGGGCGTCAGCCCGCTCGCCAACCCCGTCGACGTCTCGATCGCGGTGTGGCCGTGGGGGGCCTATCTCGGCGAAGAAGCCCTCGAGCAGGGCGTTCGGGTGAAGATCAGCTCGTGGAAGCGCCACGACCAGAACTCGCTCCCCTCCGCCGCCAAGGCGACGGGCGGTTACCTCGGCTCGATCCTCGCGAAGGTCGACGCCACGAAGTCCGGCTACGACGAGGCCGTGCTCCTGAACGACGATGGCTACGTCACGGAGGGCTCCGGCGAGAACATCTTCGTCGTCAACGGCGGCACGATCGTGACGCCGCACACGGGACACGGGTGTCTGGCGGGCGTCACCCGGGCCGCGGTCATGACGATCGCGCGCGACCTCGGCTTCCCGGTGATCGAGCAGCACCTGGTGCGCACCGACCTGTACACGGCCGACGAGGTGTTCTTCACGGGGACCGCCGCCGAGATCACCCCGATCCGCGAGGTCGACGATCGCACGGTGGGCGCGGGGCATCGGGGGCCGGTCACGAAGGCCCTGCAGGACGCGTTCTTCGCCGCCACGAAGGGCGACGACGCGAAGTACGCGGACTGGCTGACCTACGTGAACGACTGACACCGGTACCGGTCCGGCTCACCCGATCTCGAGCGTCCGCACGACGTCCCATTCGTTGGTGCTCGGCGGCGCGCCGAGCTCTCGCGCGACCCCGAGCACGATCGTGTCCCCGCCGGGCTCGCCGGCGCGTGGCACCCAGAACGTGTACGCGACACCCGGTCGGAAGGCGATCGTGCCGCCTTGCGGCACCTCGAACACCGAGCGAGCCGGGCCGGGGAACGGGAAGGAGACCAGGTCGCCGCGCCGGCCGTCGTAGATCACGTCGTCGGCCACCTCGATGGGGCCGCGGTCGGTGAACGTCAGCAGCCATGCCAGGACCGGCGGCCCCCGCCAGTCGAGCCGGTGGCCGACCACCCGATCGCGCAGGCGAGGCTCCACGCGCGCCGTGTAGTCTCCGAGCGACCGTCGGAACCAGGCCGGGGTGCCCGGACGATCGAGCGGGGCATCCTTCGACACCGAGTACGGATGGAGGCGTCCGACGTCGAGGAGCGCGATGCTGACCGAGGCTCCCCGTCGCCCGCTGGAGACCGCCGCGAGCCCCTCGCCCGCCGTACCCCAGATCGAGTTCCCGGCCGACCACCCGGCCGGCACGGTGATCGAGACGGGGGCGGAGAGACCGGGCAGCGGATAGGTCCCTGGCTGCAGCGCCGACGTACCGGGGACGCCGGCGTCGCTCACCGTCGCGGACCGTGGAGGCTCGTTCCCGTCCTCGCTCACGATCACGGCCGCGATCGCGAGGAGGGTCACCACACCGAAGGACGTGAGCGTGACCATGCGCCGACGCGCGTCGGTTCGACGGTCGTGGTCGGAGACACCGGGTTCGGTCACGAACCCGAGCTCCACGTGGCTCCGGTCGGTGCCTTCGTCGCTTCGTGACGTTCGCATGGGTCCTGTCGGAACCTCCCCGAGCAGGGTCTCACGGGTTCGCGTTCACGGGGAACGATGCCGCGGAACGCACCCACCTCACGAGCGGTGGCGGCACGATAGGCTTCGGGTCCATGCAGGATCGTTACCGGCTTCCCCGCACCGTCGTCCCGACCCGATACGACCTAGTCCTCGAGCCCGACCTGGAGGCGGCGACCTTCTCGGGCACGGTCCGCGCCGTCGTCGAGGTGCACGAACGCGTCGACGAGATCGTGGTGAACGCGCTCGATCTCGCGATCGACGATGCGGTCCTGCGTCACGACGACGGCACCGAGATCACGGTCACGGCCGTCGCGCTCGACGAAGAGCTCCAGCGCGCCACCCTGACGCTCGAGAGCGCCGCCGATGCGGGGCCGTGGTCGCTCTCGGCCTCGTTCCGAGGGGTGCTGAACGATCAGCTCCACGGTTTCTACCGGTCCACCTACACCGACGACGAGGGCACCCACACGATCGCGACGACGCAGTTCGAGGCGGCCGACGCTCGCCGGGCGTTCCCGTGCTGGGACGAGCCCGACCTCAAAGCGGTCTTCGGCATCGCGCTCGTCGTGCCCGGCGACGTCGTGGCCCTCTCGAACGGGCCGGAGATCGAGCGCGAGCGGATCGGGGACGGCCGCGTTCGCGTGCGGTTCGCCGACACGATGTCGATGTCGACCTACCTCGTCGCGTTCGTCGTGGGCCGGCTGGAGATCACCGACCCGATCGACGTCGACGGCGTCCCGCTGCGGCTCGTGCACCTGCCCGGCAAGGGTCACCTCGCCCGGTTCGCCCTCGAGGCGGGCGAGTTCTCGCTGCGGTTCTTCACGGAGTACTACGCCATCCCCTACCCCGACCGGAAGGTCGACTTCATCGCGATCCCCGACTTCGCGCAGGGGGCGATGGAGAACACGGGCCTGATCACCTACCGGGAGTCGCTGCTGCTCGTCGACCCCGAACACGCGACCCAGCCCGAGCTCGAGAACATCGCCGACGTCGTGGCGCACGAACTCGCACACCAGTGGTTCGGCAACCTCGTCACGATGCGGTGGTGGAACGGGATCTGGCTGAACGAGGCGTTCGCCACGTTCATGGCGCTCGTCACGGTCGACGCGTGGCGCCCCGACTGGGAGCAGTGGAACACGTTCGCCCGCGGCGTGACCGCCGCGAAGGAGGTCGACGCGTTGCGCTCGACCCGTGCGATCGAGTACCCCGTGCACTCGCCCGACGACGCCTCGGGCATGTTCGACGTGCTGACCTACCAGAAGGGTGCCGCGATCCTGCGCATGCTCGAGCAGTACCTGGGGGCCGACCGCTTCCGCGAGGGCATCCGGCTGTACCTCGCCCGTCACGCCTACGGGAACACCGAGACGCATGACCTGTGGCACGCGATCGAGGAGGCGAGCGGCGAACCGGTCCGTCGCATCATGGATCAGTGGATCTGGCAGGGCGGCTACCCGCTCGTGACCGCCTCGCCGAGCGCCGACGGGGTGCGACTCGATCAGCGACGGTTCCTTGCCGACGGCGGCACCGATCACTCCGTGTGGGATGTGCCGTTGCGCGTGCGGGCGCTCGACGGGGGCGAGTCGTCGGTGTTGGTGCCGGCCGACGGCATCCTCGTGGACGAGGCCGCCGACGCCGCCGTGGTCGCGAACGCGGGGGCGAGCAGCTTCATCCGGGTCCGCTACGAGGGAGGTCTGCTGGAACGCCTGACCGACCGGCTCCCCGAGATCTCGCCCCTCGAACGTTACGGCCTGGTCGACGACCACTGGGCCGCGGTGTCGTCGGGGGCCGCGTCGGCGTCGGAGTTCGTGGTCGCGGCATCGCGGTACGGCGACGAGGACGACCTCGCCGTCTGGCAGGTGCTGCTGCAGGGCCTGGGGTGGTGCGACCGCTTCCTCGAGGGGGAACCGCGGGAGCGGTTCCGTGCCTTCGTCCGGCGCCTCGTGGCGCCCGCGATGGATCGGCTCGGGTGGGAAGCCGATGCCGACGAGTCCGACCGCATGCGGGCACTGCGGGGGGCCCTGCTGCAAGGCCTCGGCGTGCTCGGCGCAGACCCGAACGCGGAGGCGGCCGCCCGGGAGTTCGAGGCGGAGGCGCGCGCTGGCAAGCCGGTCGACGCGTCGCTCGCGGCGGCCGCCGTGAACGTGGTCGCGACGAACGGCGATGCGGCCGACTACGAGCACTACTGGACGGCCTACCGGGAGTCGCCCACGCCCCAGGAGCAGTACCGGTATCTGTTCGCCCTGCCGCTCTTCCGCGATGCCGAGCTGTTCGAGCGCACACTCGAAGCGACGTTCGGCGACGACATCCGCAGCCAGGATGCGCCGTTCGTTTTCGCGTACTCGCTGATCAACCGCGACCTGGGCGATCGCGCGTGGGCGATCCTCCAGGAACGCTGGAACGAGGCCGAGGAGCGGTTCCCGTCACAGCTCACGATCCGCCTGGTCGAAGGCGTGCGCTACCTCACGCTGCCCGAACAGGTGAACGAGGCCCAGGCGTTCTTCGCCGCGCACCCGATCCCGCAGTCGGCCAAGATGCTCGAGCAGATGCTCGAGCGCCAGCGGGTGGCGGCGGCGCTGCGCGAACGGGCGACGCCCGACCTCGAGGCGCACTTCTCCGGGTAGGCGCGCGGCCCGGGCGGTCAGCCGATCCGGACGGTGCCGACCATGCCGAACGCGTAGTGCCCGGGCAGGTGACAGCCGAACAGCGTCGTCTGGGGCGACGTCGGGAAGGTGACGGTCGTCGCCTGCGTCGCGCCCGCGGGCACCGTGATCTCTCCGGGCCCCGGCGGATGGTGCGCCTCCGAGCCGCGCTCGTGCGCGAGCTGCACGCGGGCGTCGCCGACGATGAACTCGTGGTCGATCGGGTCGGTGTTCTCGAGCACGAACCGCACGGTCTCACCCGACTCGACCTCGACGGTTGCGACGTCGAAGCGCGAATGGTGCACGACGATCCTTACCTCCCGGGCCCCGTCAACGCCCGGGACCGCGCCGCCGCCCATCGCCAGCGCGCCGAGGAAGATCACGCCCACGGTGGCGACGGTGAGTCCGGCGGCGGGCCGGGCGATCACGCGGGCCGCCGGAAGCCGCCGCGTCGCCGACCGATCAGCGCCAGCCCCGTGGCCACGACGAGTGCCGTGCCGACGGTGACCGCCGCGAGGGCACCCACGGGGATCGTGCCGGCGGAGGCCGCGCGCATCGGCCGCGCCAGTCCCGCCGCGATCGGATCGGGCTGTCCGTAGCCGCTCGCGTCGATCGCGAGGTCATGGGTGAGCCGGTCGGCTCGCTCGTTGACCTGCACCTGGGTGAGCCACATGTCCTGCTCCGGGAGCCAGCCCATGCGCGCGTCCGAGCGCAGATCGCGCATCAGGGAGTCCGACGCCCGCTCGCTGGTCCGCAGGATCAGCCCCCGCTGATCCTCGTCGCCGTTCGGCTCGACCGCCTGGGGGAGCATCGTCGGGGCCACGTCGGTCAGCAGGAACACATCGGCCTGCACGATCTCGGACGGCTGCCGTCCGAGCCCCAGGATCCGAAGGGGCACCCACGGGTCGGGGGTCGGGATCACTACGTGGATCGGGGTGCCTTCCCCGCGCTGCTCGCCTTGCTCGGCGGCCCGCTCCGCGTTGAACCGGGCAGCGAGGAAGATCGGGCTCCGCTCGGCGTAGAACTCCAGCACCGCGGGGGCGTCTGGGGGCAGGAAGTAGCCGTGCTCTCGGGCCCACGTGCCCACCGCGAGCGCCCCGCCCCTGAGGACGGTGATGTCGAGGGAATCGATCTCGGTCTCGAGCAGCACCTCGGCCGCGCGGTCGGCGGCGACCGCGAAGAGGGCGGATTCCGGGGCGGGAGGCTGCGTCTCGATCACGAGCCGCTGCAGCGTCCAGTCGCCGCCCTTCACGACCTTCGTCGGCACGCCGGGCAGGGGCACGATCGAGCCGATCTCCTGGCCCTGGCCGGCGAACTCGAACGACGTGACGTAGTGCTCGACGCCCCGGTGGTAGGCGGCCAGGGTCGTCGTGCGCACGAGGTTGATCGTGCCGTTCGGCGTGACGAGCCCACCGCACGCCAGGGCGGCGCCGGCCGGCCCGGTCACGAGGATGGCCGCCGAGAGTGCCACGATCGCGGATCGACGCAGACGGTGCGGTGTCCCTGCCATGTCGGGTCCTTTCCGTGCTGAGGCGACTCCGACGAATGGGGTGGCTGCATCGGTTCCCAACCGCCCGGGTTCGAGGGCTGCCGGGAGCGCGGGCTCCGGCTTGACAGCTTCCCCTGCCCCCCATACCGTTCGGACACGAACGACCTTCCGAGGTCCTCTGACATGGGGAGGGAGCACGACGAGTCGCGCCGTCGTCGAAGGCATCGAGGTCTCGACCGAACACTGGATCGGTGGCCGACGCGTGCCTTCGACAACCTCGTTCTCCGACATCTCTCCGATCGACGAGCAGCCGATCGCTCAGGTGGCACGCGGCGGCGCCGGCGAGGCCGAGAACGCGGTCGCTGCTGCCCGTGCGGCGGGGGCGACGTGGGGATCGACGTCGCCGAAGGAGCGCGCCGAGGTGCTGCACCGCATCGCCGACGGGGTCGAGGCGCGGGTACCCGAGCTCGCGGCGGTCGAGACGCGCGACAACGGCTCGCTGCTCCGCTCGATGCGGAACTCGGTGATGCCGAGGGTCGCGCGCAACTTCCGGTTCTTCGCGGATCAGCTGCTCTCCCTCGAGACCGGCGTGAAGGACTACGACGGGTTCGCCGAGCGTGTGGCGTGGGACCCCAGCGGCGTCACGGTCGTCATCACCCCTTGGAACGCCCCGCTGATGCTCGCCACCTGGCGGGTCGCGCCGGCCCTCGCCGCCGGCAACGCGGTCGTGCTGAAGCCACCGGAATGGGCGCCGCTCACCGCCTCGATGCTGGCCGACATCGCCCACGAGGCGGGGCTGCCCGTCGGCGCGTTCAACGTGCTGCAGGGCATCGGCGAGGAAGCGGGCGCCGCCCTCACCGCGCACCCGGGTGTCGACCGCATCGCCTTCACCGGCAGTGTGCCGACCGGGAAGCTCGTCGCCCGGGCGGCCGGCCCGAACCTCACGCCGGTCTCACTCGAGCTCGGTGGCAAGTCGCCGTTCCTGGCGTTCGCGGACGCGGACCTCGATGCGGTCGTGCGCCAAGCGGTGAACCAGTTCGACAACGCCGGCCAGGTGTGTCTCGCCGGCACCCGGCTCATCGTCGAGCGCTCGATGTACGACGCCTTCCTCGAACGGTTCGTCGAGGCGGCGGGCGCGATCGTGCAGGGCGATCCTCGCGACGAGGCCACCGACATCGGACCGCAGATCACGCGTGAGCATCTCGAGCGGGTCGATGGGTTCGTGCAGCGCGCGAAGGCCGACGGGGCGACGGTCGTGTTCGGCGGGGGTCCGAACGAGGACCTCGGCGGCCTCTACTACCGGCCGACGTTGTTCACCGACGCGCCCGAGGGCTCGGAGATCCTCACACAGGAGGTCTTCGGGCCGGTGCTCACCCTGCAATCGTTCGAGGGCGAGGACGAGGCCGTCGCGCTCGCGAACTCGACCGAGTACGGCCTGGCGGCCATCCTCTACACGGGCGACGAGGCCAGGGCGGAGCGCGTCAGCTCCCGTCTCGTGGCCGGCACCGTGTGGGTCAACTGCTTCTTCGTCCGCGACCTCGCGGCCCCGTTCGGTGGCGCGCGCGGTTCGGGCATCGGCCGCGAGGGCGGACCCTGGAGCTTCGACTTCTACGCGGACGTGAAGAACGTCTGCACCGCACCGTGGAGCTAGGTCAACGATCAGCGCGAGGATGAGGAGGAACGCAGATGGGTGAAGTCGTCGGCGGGGCCCTGGTGGCCCACGTTCCCACGATCATGCTGCCCGAGGAGACCCGTCGGGAGATCAACGACGGCAACGAGATCACCCTCGTGCCCGGGCTGCATCGCATGAAGAGCGAGTGCCTGGACCGTCTGAAGCCGGACACGGTGGTCGTGTTCGACACGCACTGGGAGTCGACGTTCGAGCACATCGTGACGGCGCACGAGCGACGGCAGGGGAAGTTCACGAGCCACGAGCTGCCTCGTGGCATGGCTGGCATCCCGTACGACATGCCGGGTGACCCCGATCTCGCGAAGGGGATCGCGGCGCAGGCCGACGGCCGCGACGACTGCTGGATCCTGGCGTGCGACGACCCGTTCCTGCCGATCTTCTACGGCACGGTCAACATCTGGACGTTCCTCGGCGATCCGGCGACCCGTTGGATCAGCGTCGCGATCAACCAGACCTGCACCACCGAGGACTTCCTGCTGTTCGGGAAGCTGATCGGCGACGCGATCGCCCAGAGCGACCGCCGCGTGGTGCTGCTCGCGTCGGGGGGCATGACGCACCGGTTCTACCCGTTCCGCGAGCTGCGGCAGCACGAGAGCTCGAAGGCGCCCGGGAACATCCTCCACCTGGAGAGCTACGAGGCAGACCAGCACGTGCTCTCGATGTTCGCCAAGGGCGATCACGCCGGCGTGATCGACTGGATGCCCGAGTACCGCAAGGCCGCGCCCGAGGGGCACTTCGGCCATTACCTCATGATGGCCTCGGCTCTCGGCGGCGCGCGCTGCCAGGCTCCGGGCGAGCTGTTCAGCGAGTACGAAGCCTCCGTCGGCACGGGCCAGGTGCACGTCTGGTTCGAGCGCCCGGCCGACGGCTGGACCGGGAGCGGCGCCGCGGCGTAGCGTTCGTCGGCACGGAGAAGGAAGGGGGGCTCCAGTGGCAGACCAGCAGGGTCAGTCACAGGATCTGGGCTACGAACGATTGGGCGAGGCGAAGCTCTCACTCATCGACGTGGTGGCCCAGTCCGTCGGATTCATGGGACCGGTCTTCTCGGCCGCGTTCATCATCCCGCTGATCATCGGCGTGAACGCTGCCGCCAGGGGTGCGGGAACGTCCGCTCCGCTCGCTGTGCTCCTCGCGGGGGTGGGCGTCTTCGCCCTCGGGTGGATCGTGGCTCAGTACGCGAAGCGCATCCACGCGGCGGGTTCGCTCTACGACTACGTCACCGAGGGGCTGGGCTCGACGATCGGCGCGGCCTCGGGGTGGCTCTACTACGGCGGGACGATCATCCTCACGACCGGCCTCGGTGTGTTGCTCGGCTGGTTCGTGAACGACAACGTGCTGCCGGCGCTGGAGATCGACCTCGATCTTCCGCTGTGGTTGTGGGACCTGATATTCACGGCGCTGCTATTCGTGGTCCTCTACTTCGGCGTGCAGATCTCCACGCGTGTGCAGCTCACGCTCGCCCTGATTTCGATCGCCGTCGTGCTGGTCTTCTTCATCATGGTGATCATCGATCTGGGCGACGCGAACGACTTCGGGCAGGCGCTGGACCCGAGTCCCGAAGGTGGGTTCAGCGGCGTCCTGTTCGGGGTCCTCTACGGTGTGCTGATCTTCGTCGGTTTCGAGACCGCCGCGAACCTCGCAGAGGAGACGACCGATCCCAAGCGTTCGATCCCTCGGGCGGTCCTCGGTGCGGTCGTGCTCGTCTCGATCTTCTACCTGATCGCGGCCTACACGGAAGTGGCCGGCTTCGGCTTCGACCTCGCGGTGATCACCAGCCCCGAGGTCGCAGGGGCGCCGCTGTTCGCGCTCGGGGCGCCGGGCTCTCCGTCGGGTTCCGAGCTCTGGCTGAAGGTCCTGCTCGTCGTCGTCTTCCTCGACATGCTCGCGGTCTACGTTGGGGCGGCGGTCGCATCGACCCGTGGGACGTTCGCGATGGCCCGCGACCGGCGCTTGCCGGCGTCGATGGCGTCGGTTTCGTCGAAGTACGGCACCCCGATCGGCGCGATCGTGCTGCTGATGATCGTGCAGCTGGCCTTGATCGCCGCCGCGGAGTTCTGGGATTCGCTCTTCGCGCTCGAGGGACTGGATCATTACTTCGCCCTGTTCGCCTGGTGCGCGACGTTCGGTGGGTTCGCTCTCCTCGTCGTCTACCTGCTGATGTCGATCGGCGTGCTGGCCAGGCTCGGCGAGCAGCCGAAGCCCGTCGGTGTCGCGATCGCCGCCGTCGTGGGGATCGCGATCACGGGTGCGGCGATCTGGGGCTCCTTCTACAAGGTGCCGGCGCCCACGATCTGGGCTCCGCGCTACGCCGTGATCTGGTTCGTGATCGGACTCGTCTACATGGCGATCGTGAAGGGTCGGGAACCGGCGAGCCAGGCCCTCCCCGACCTCACTTCGAAGGAAGCGGGGTAGGCCGGGGTCGGTACCATCCCGGCATGAGCGACGACCGACCGCTGCGGCTCGATGCGCCTCGCGACGAGGCGCTCGAGCACGCGGCGCGCCTGGTCGCCGAGGCCTGGCGCAGCTTCGACCGCTTCCGCCCTGAGGAGCCGCCGCTCGACGACCGGGTGCGGCGGCTCCTCCAACGCGCCTTGCCCGCCGAGCCGTCGCCGGTGCACGACGTACTCGACGACGCCGCGCGCATCCTCGACGAGTCGATCGCGCAGGCACGGCCCCGGTATTTCGCGTTCATCGGGTCGAGCGGGCTCGAGATCGGCACGCTCGGCGACTTCCTCGCGCACTCGTACGACATCAACCTCGCGGTCGACGCTCGGGCGGCGACCCAGACCGAGGACCAGGCCGTCCGGTGGGTGGCCGAGTTCGTAGGCTTCCCGGCCACAGCCGGGGCGTTCACGAGCGGGGGCACCGTCAGCAACGTGACGGCGATCGCCGCCGCGCGGGAACGCGCCCTGCCAGGGGCGCGCCACCGGGGGCTCGGGCAGGTAACCACTGCCGTGTACTGCTCGCAGGAGGTGCACTACTCGGTGACCCGGGCCGTCGAGCTGCTGGGCATCGGCTCCGACAACCTGCGTGCGATCGAGATCGACGGGCTGCGGCGCATGCGGCCGGAGGCGCTCGACCGCGCGATCGTCGACGATCTCGGGGCGGGCGTGACGCCGATCGCCGTGGTGGCGACCGCGGGCACCACCCTGACGGGCGCGATCGATCCGCTCGGCGACGTGGCCGACGTGTGTGAGGAGCGCGGCGTCTGGATGCACGTCGACGGGGCCTACGGCCTGCCGGCGGCGTCGGTCCCGTCGAGGCGCGACCTGTTCGCGGGGCTCGACCGGGCCGATTCCTGCTCGATCGACGCGCACAAGTGGCTGTACCTGCCCAAGGCGTGCGGCGTGGTCCTCGTGCGCGACGACGAGGCGCTGGCGAGCGCGTTCAGCCACGAGCAGGGCTACCTGCCGCACCAGCAGCACGAGCTGCACGCCGCCGACATCACGCTCGAGTACTCCCGCCCGTTCCGGGCGCTGAAGCTCTGGCTCGCGTTCCGGGCGCACGGCGCCGCGCAGTTCCGCGACGCGATCGAACGGAACCTCGCCGAGGCGGACCTGCTCTACCGGCGGGCGCAGCACACGGAGGACTTCGAGGTGATGGAGGCCACGCCACAGCTCTCGATCGTGCCGATCCGGCACGTGCCCAGCGGCGTCGCCGACGTCAACGCCCACAACCAGGCGCTGGCCGAAGCGATCCAGGCCGACGGCCGCGCGTACCTCGCGCCGGCCCTCATCGACGACGAGGTGTGGCTGCGCCCCTGCTTCGTGAACTTCCGGACCACCGAGGAGGACGTGGTGGCGCTGCTCGACGTCGCACGCGAGCTGGGTGAGCGGATCGCCCGCACGGGGAGCGCGGCGTGAGCCACACGACGCGCCCCGGTGAGCGCCACCTGCCGGGCGAGGACGGCCTGCTGCCGGCCGAGCGGAAGGTGCAGGAGGAGCTCGGGCAGCTCCACCTCGACTTCCGGGCGATGTGGGCGATCTCGAACCTCTTCCGCAGCTCCGCCGCGATCCGCCGGCACATGGAGGCGAAGGTGCTCGCGCCCGACCGCCTGAGTTGGACGTCGTTCGTCGGGCTGTGGGTGCTGTGGGTCTGGGGCGAGATGGAGGCCCGCGAGTTCGCCGCCGCCGTCGGCATCAGCCGACCGACGGCGACCGGGGTGATGACCACGCTCGAGTCCCGGGGGCTCGTCACCCGCCGGAAGGACGCGAAGGACGGGCGGATGGTGATCGTCGAGCTCACGCCGTCGGGCCGCGCCACGATCGAAGATCTATTCCCGAAGTTCAACGCTGAGGAATCTGCGGTGGCCGGCCACCTGGATCCCGAGCAGCAGGACGACCTGGCAGCGATGCTGCGGTCGTTGCTGCGGGCCGTGGCGCCCTCGACGAGCGAGGATCCGGGCCCGGTCGTCTGAGCCGGACTAGCCCCGGACGCGCGCCTCGACGCCGTCGACGACACGCCGCAGGAGCGCCGGGATCTCGGTCGGATCGTCGGTGAACTGGCTGGGCTTGATGCAGATCGTGGTGAACCCCCGTTCCACGTGCTCGGGGATCTGGTCGAGTGCTCCGTCGAGCGCGGCCGGGTGGCTCGCGTCGGGGAACGAGCCTCGCGTGCCACCGACCATCTCGAGCTCCGCCATGTCGCGGCCGGCCGCAGCCATCGCCGAGGCGAGGCGTTCCAGGTCGTCGTCGCTCGCGCGGCCGAGCGGGTTGAAGCCGTGGCCGTAGGTCACGAGCCGCCGCAGCTGCCGGTCGTGCAGGCGCTCACCGCCGAACCACAGGTGCGGCCCGTCGGTTCGGAAGGCCTTCGGCTCGAGCCAGACGTCGTCGAACGCGTAGTGCACGCCGCGGAAGCTGCCGGGGGAATCCCGCCAGAGCAGCTTCCACGCCTCGAGGTGTTCGTCCAGGCGCACGCCGCGCGTCTCGAACGCCACGCCGAGCGCTTCGTACTCCGCGCGGTGCCAGCTCACGGTTGGCTGCACGACGAGCCGGCCACGCGAGAGTAGGTCGAGGGTCGCAAGCTCCTTCGCGATCTGCAGCGGGTGCCGAAGCGGCGGGATCACCGCGCTCGCGATCAGCCGCAGGTCGGTGGTGACCGTCGCGATCGCCGCGAGCAGCAGCAACGACGAGGGCCACGGCGTCGCCGGGTCTTGGTTCCCCGGCAGGGCGTAGTCGCGCGGGTTCTCGGGCAACCCGTCGACGTCGGCTCCCCGGCCGAGCACGATGTGCTCGCTCACCATGACGCCGTCGAACCCCGCGCGTTCGGCCTCGACCGCGACGTCGACCAACGCGCGCAGGTCCCGGGCCGGCACGAGGGTGTGGTTCTCGCTCAGCACGAGCACCAGCCGCGGAGGCTTCATCGGGCGCTACTTCGTTCGCACGCGCACCGGCATGCGCTTGATGCCGTTCACGAAGTTCGAGCGGATGCGCTGGACGGGCCCGGTGAGCTCGATCGCGTCGAGGCGGGGGATCAGCTCCTGGAACAGGATCTTCGTCTCGAGCCGCGCCAGGTGCGCCCCCAGGCAGAAGTGGGGTCCCCCGGGCCCGAACGTCACGTGGTCGTTCGGCGTCCTCGTGACGTCGAACGTGTAGGGGTCGGGGAACATCGCCGGGTCGCGGTTGGCGCTGATGTACCAGGTCACGACCTTGTCGCCCATCGCGATCGGTTGACCGTGCAACTCCGCGTCGCGGGTGGCGGTGCGCCGGAAGTGGAACACCGGGGTGGCCCACCGCAGGATCTCCTCCGTGGCGTTCGGGATCAGCTCCGGCCGCTCTCGCAGCAGTTCGAACTGCTCCGGGTGTTGCATCAGGGCGAGCATGCCGTGGCTGATGGTGTGCCGCGTGGTCTCGTTGCCCGCGATCATCAGCACCCCGAAGTAGTTATGGAACTCGCGCTCGTCCAGCACCCCTTCGCTCTGCGCGACCGTGAGGGCTTGCAGCACGTCGTCGGCGGGCTCGGCCAGGCGCTGGTCGCGCTGGCGGTCGGCGTACTCGAACACCTTGAGCGCGGTGGGGGAGCGGAACGGCAGCAGCCGGTACGCCTCGGTGTCGACCTTGTCGACCACGGCAGCGGAGAGATCCGGGTCCTGGTTCGCGATCATGCTGTCGCCCCAGGCGATCAGCTGCGGGGCGTCTTCCTGTGGCACGGTGAAGATCGAGCACAGGAAGCGGATCGGCAGGTCGCGGCTGATCTCGCTCACGAAGTCGAACTCGCCTTTGGGCAGGGCGTCGTCGAGCACCGTGCGGGCGACGTCGCGGATCCAGTCCTCGTAGCGGCCGACGCCGCGCGCGCTGAACCGCTTCGAGCAGATCTTGCGCAGCTCCGTATGCCGGGGTGGGTCGGTCTCGAGCATCGACTTACGCACCTCGAGCTGTTCCTCGTCGAGCTCCTCGAGGGCGACGGCTCCGAGCTCCGAGGAGTAGGTCTGCCAGTCCATGTGCACGTTGGTGAGGTCGTCGTAGCGGGTGACGGCCCAGAAGCCCGTGTTCGGCGAGGGTTCCGGGTGCCAGACGATCGGGTGATCCTCGCGGAGGTGATCGAACCACTCGAACGGCACGCGTTCGACGTAGTTGTCGGGGTTCACGAGGTCGATATCGCCCAGCGTGTCACCCATGCGATCGGCTCCCCTCCGTCGGGTCGAGGCGGTGCGCGGCGCAGGTATTTTGCTACCGAACGACTTTCCGGGCAACTCAGCCCACTACGCTCGCGCGATGGACGAGCCGGAAGGACCCGAGGAGTTCTTCGTTGGTCATCCCGCTGCGCTTGCGGTGTTCGACCGGGTGCGGAGCATCCTCGACGAGGTCGGACCGCATCAGGTCCGCACGTCGAAGTCGCAGGTGGGCTTCCGCCGAGGTCGTGGCTTCGCCTTTCTCTGGCTGCCCGACCGGTATCTGCACGGCGACGTCGCTGAAGTCGTGCTCTCGATCGCGTTGGATCGCCCGATCGTCTCCGATCGGTTCAAGGAGGTGGTGCAACCCGCGCCGGGGCGTTGGATGCATCATCTCGAGGTGCGTCATCCCGGCGAGATCGATGACGAGGTCGCCACGTGGCTCCGGGACGCCGCGGACCGCGCAGGGCCTCAGATCACCTCGAAGTAGCGGCGGCGTTCCCACTCGGTGACGACGTCGGCGGCGAGGAACCGCTGCCATTCCCAGCGGGCGGCTTCCGCGTAGTGGGACACGACGTCGGCGCCGAACGTCTCGGCCGTCCAGTCGCTGTCGCGGAACGCGCCGGTCGCATCGCCGAGGTGCGTGGGCAGTTGTGGCACCTCACGATCCCAGTCCTCGCCGACGAGGGGCTCGCCGGGGTCGGTGCCGTCGGCGATGCCCTCACGAGCCGATGCGAGCAGCCCGGCGATCGCCAGGTAGGGGTTCACGTCGGCGCCGGGCACACGCCATTCGAGTCGGGTCGACGAGGGCTCCTCGACCAGCACGCGGCACGAAACCATGCGGCTGTCGAAGCCCCAGCTCAGTCCGTTGCCCGAGAACTCGCCGCCCGCGATGCGCCGGTACGAGTTCACGGTCGGCGCGTACCAGAGCATCAGCTCGGGGGCGCGAGCGAGGAGGCCGCCGATGGCGCCGCGCAGCGGCGCTGCGAGCGTCTCGCCGCTGGAGCCGTCGCCGAAGACGTTCCTGCCGCGGTCGTCGGCGAGCGAGAGGTGCAGGTGGCACGACGAGCCGGTCGTGTCGGGGAAGGGCTTCGCCATGAACGTCGCGGCCATGCCGTTCGCGGCGGCGAGGTCGCGCATCGCGAGCTTGAACAGGATGTGCCGGTCGGCCATCTCGAGCGCCTGCCGGTACTCGAGGTTGATCTCCCATTGACCGAGCCCCCACTCGACCTGGCTCGTCCAGGGGCCGAGGTTCGAGTCCACGAGCGCCTGACGGGCCGGGCCGAAGAAGGTCTCGTGCTGGTCGCCGGCCTGCACCGTGTAGTCCGCCCGCGCGGTCGTCGTCGGTACGAGCGTCTCGTACCCGTTCATCCGGCCGTCGTCATAGGTGCCTCGATAGAGCGCGAACTCGAGCTCGCTCGCGACCTGCGGGGTGTACCCGTCGGCGGCGAACCGCTCCACCTGCCGGCGCAGGATCGTGCGGGGCGCGACCGCGACGAGCGCATCACCGCCCATCTCCACGAAGTCGGCGACGCAGACCGCGGTGGCGTCCAGCCAGGCGGCCGGCCGGAGGGTGTCGAGGTCGGGCACGAGTCGCACGTCGTGCCACCCGGTCTGGTGACCCGTGTACGCTTGTGCCGGCCCTGGCCACTGGTCGAGGTCCCACCCCAGCACGCACGACGAGAGCGGCACCCCTTCGTCGAGCAGCCGGCGGAACACCTCGACCGGGAAGCGCTTGCCCACGAGCCGGCCGGTCACGTCGGCCGAGGTCACGATCACGGTGCGGAGACCGGCGTCGGTCAGGTGATCGGGACGGATCGCCGGACCGATCGGCGGCACGGTCATCGCGTGAGCCACCCCCCGTCGATCGGCAGCTGCGCGCCGGTGATGAACGAGGCCTCGTCCGAGAGCAGGAACGACGCCGCCGCCGCCACGTCCTCGGGCTCTCCGACGCGGTCGATGAGCAGGCGCCGCGACATGAACGCCCAGGCCTCCGGCGATCGGAGGTCGCCGCCCGGGATGAACGACGTGGCGATCGGGCCGGGTGCGACCGCGTTCACACGGATCCGCCGATGCGACAGCTCGACCGCGAGCGCCTTCGTCAGCATCTTCACCCCGCCCTTCGACGCGTTGTAGTGCACCTGCGGGTGACCCGCCGACGACACGACCACCTCGGACTCGACCGTCGACATGTTCACGATCGCCCCGCCACCGGCGTCGCCGATCGCGGGAGCGACCGCCCGGGTCACGATGTACATACCCTTGAGGTTCGTGTCGAGCACGAGGTCCCATTCGTCCTCGTCGAGATCGTCGAGCGCCGACATGCGGACGAGCCCGGCGTTGTTGACGAGGTAGTGGAGCGAGCCGAACGCCTCGAGGGCGGCGTCGCGGGCGGTCGCTGCCTGGGAAGGATCGCGCACGTCGAGCTCGATCGCGACGGCGCGGCCGCCGCGGCGGCCGATCTCGGCCGCCGCCTCGTCCGCAGCATCGAGGCGCACATCGGCCACCGCAACCGAGGCACCTTCGGCGGCGAGCCGTATCGCCACGGCTCGGCCGATGCCCGATCCCGCCCCGGTCACGAACGCTGTCCTCCCCGTGTGGTCGAAGCTCACTCGGTTTCTCCGCGCACTTCGTCGAAGGCGACCGACGCGATGTCGACGGCCATGCCCCCGCCGTCGACCACGAGCGTGGTGCCCGACACGTACGACGCCGCGTCGCTCGCCAGGAACAGCGCGCACTCCGCGATCTCGCCGGGCTCGGCGGCCCGCCGCATCGGCACGAGCTCGGTTGCGAGCCGGTACGCCTCGTCCCGCGAGACGCCGCGGACCTCGGCGAGCTCGTCCATCGACTCGTCGCCCATCGGCGTGTGCACCCAGCCCGGGCAGAGCGCGTTGGCGCGGATGCCCCGCGGACCAGCGTCGACCGCGATCGACTTCGCGAGGCCGATCATGCCCGCCTTCGACGCGACGTACGCGGCGCTCGAAGCAGAGCTCACGAACCCCGAGACCGACGATACGAGCACGATGGAGCCGCCGCCGCGGGCCTCGAGGTGCGGCATGGCGGCTCGAACGAGGTAGAGCGCTCCCGACAGGTTGATGTCGATGGTGGCGCGCCACGCGTCGTCGGCGACGTCGCCGGCCCCACCCCCGAACCCGACCCCCGCGTTCGCCACGACCAGGTCGAGCACGCCGAACGCGCGGACAGCCTCATCCACCGCTGCCGTGGCGTGCGCCGGGTCGGACGTGTCGCCCGCAACCGCGATACCGCCGATCGCGGCTGCGACCTCGCCGATCGGCTCGGGCCGCCGGCCGGTCACGACCACTTTGGCCCCCTCGGCCGCGAAGAGTCGTGCGATGGCCGCCCCGATGCCCGAGCCACCACCGCTGATCACCGCCACCTTGCCCTCGAGCCGCATCGCCCCTCCCGTCCGGTGCGGGGTAGTGTGCCGCATCACGGGGTCGTGAGCGAACGCCGAGGCCCCGGCCGGATCCGAGGGGTGACGTGGCGAACATGCGGCCCCTGCGACGTGAAGACCATCCGGAGCTGGAGCCACTCTTCGCCCACTACGACGAGACCCTCCGCTTCGTCCCCAACTCCTTGTTCACGATGGCGCGACAGGCCCGAGATCTTCGTGGCGTTCGGCGAACTGATCACGCAGATCTGGAACACCGGCACCCCGCCCAAGGCGCTGAAACCGCTGATCGCGATCGCCGCGAGCGTGGTCGCCGGGTGCCGCGACTGCCAGGCGCACGAGGCGATCGACGCCCGCGAGCGCGGGGTCGACGGGGAGAAGATCACAGAGATCTGGAACTTCGAGCGCAGCGCCCGCTACACCGAGGCGGAGCGTGCGGCGCTGCGATTCGCTCGTGACGCGTCACTCGTGCCCAACGAGGTCACGCCGGCGCCCTTCGTCGACCTCCGTCGTCACTGGGACGAAGGTCAGATCGTCGAGATGCTCTGTGTGATCGGCCTGTTCGGGTTCCTCAACCGATGGAACGACACGATGGCGACCGAGCTGGAACCCGAGCCGCTCGAGTTCGCCACGACGCGCTTCGGCGTCAACTGGGAGCAGGCAAGCACGCGACGGGGTGAGGGCTGCCTCTCAGTGGTACGGCATGTAGTAGCGCAGCTCCCAATCGCTCACGTCGGTCGTCGAGGTGTCTTCGACCGCCGCGACGTAGCGCTCCCACTCGCCGCGCTTCAAGATCGTGAACGCCTCGACGAGCTCGGGGCCCATGGCCTGCACGAGCCGTTCGTCGGCGTTCAGCTCGTCGAGTGCCACGGCGAGGTTTGCGGGGATGCAGACATCGGTGTCGGGGTCCTCGCCGACCGGCTGCGGAGGCTTGAGGACGAGCGAATCCTCGACGCCGAAGCGGGCGGCGTTGAGCACCGCGGCCCCGACCAGGTACGGGTTCGCGGCCGCATCGGCGGTGCGCTGCTCGAGTCGCGTGCCCTCGCCGCGCGCCGGGGGCACGCGCACCGTGACGCTGCGATCGTCGTGGCCCCAGTTGGCCCAGTACCCGTTCAGCATGTCGGGTTGCAGGCGCTTGTAGGCGTTCACGTGCGGCGCCATCAGCGCCGCCATGCCGGTGTGGTGTTGGAGGACTCCCGCCGCGCAGCGACGGGCGACCTCGGAGAGACCGTCGGGGTCGTTGGGGTCGTGGAACGCGTTCGAGCCGTCCTCGCGGCGGAAGCTGAGGTTCACGTGCATGCCGCTGCCGCCGCGGTCGTTCAGGGGACGGCCGATGAACGTCGCGAGCTTGCCGTGGTGCTCGGCGATCTCACGGACCAGCAGCCGGAACACGAACGCATCGTCGGCCGCCGGGATCGCGTCGTTGTACCGGATGTTGACCTCGTAGGCCGACTCGTCGTACTCGCTGCCCCAGCTCTCCACGGGGAAGCCGCACTCGAGCGCCGTGGTCACCATCGCGTCGACGCACCCCGTCGGGTCGATCGACGTGCCGGTGCCGTAGACGCGGTGGGCGGGGAGCGAGACCGGACGCCATCCGCCGCCCCCGTCGGGTTCCATCAGGTAGAACTCGAGCTCGAACGAGATCTGCGGCTCGAGGCCCATCGCCCGCCAGGCCTCGACCGCCTGTCGCAACACGTGACGCGGATCGATCGGGACGGGTTCCCCCCGGAACCGCGCGTCGCCGATGCCGATCACGGTCTCGGGCTCCCAGGAGTGACGCAGCGAGTCACGGTCGAGGTGCACGTCGATATCGGGTAGTCCGACGTCGAACTGGGTCTTCGGCACGGGCAGGATCTCGCGGTCGTGCGTGAGGGGGTACACGCCGATGCAGAACGCGGCGTGGCCCGACTCCGCGACCTCGCCGAACAGGTACTTGCCTCGCTCCAGCCCGTGGACGTCGGGGTAGAGCAGCCGCAGACGCTTGCCGTTCGTGTCCATGAACCCCCCTGGCGCGGTCAGGTGTGCACGGTATCGGCTGGGACCGAAGTTTGCGCGGCCCGGTCGTTCGGGCACAAAATACCCCTTCCGGGGAACGCGCGCGAAGGGGGTTCACGGCTCCGATGACGATCGGCGGGACGGTCACCCTGGAGGCGCTCGAGCGCGACCCCTACCCGATCTACACACGCCTGCGCGACGAGGAGCCGGTGAGCTTCGTGCCGGCCGTCGGTCTGTGGCTCGTCACCCGCCACGACGACGTGAAGCGCGTCACGAACGACCCCGAGACGTTCACGGCCGCGACCGAGCCCTCGACCCTCAACCGCACGATGGGCAAGAACATGCTCGGCATGGAAGGCCCCGAACAGCGGTGGATCCGGGCGATCACCGAGTCGCCGTTCCGTCCCCGCGACGTCGAGGAACGCACGCAGGGCATGATCCCTCGCCTGGCCGACGAGCTGATCGACGGGTTCGTCGAGCGCGGGCAGGCCGACCTGTTCCACGAGTACGCCGACCCGATGAGCGTGCGATCGCTTTGCTTCATGCTCGGGCTCGACGAGGTGCCGTGGCAGGACATCCTGCGATGGAACGAGGGCCTGATGCCCGGGCTGGCGAACTTCGAGGGGGACCCGGCGAAGCAGGCTCCGGCCGACGAGGCCTCGGCGGCCCTGCACGCGGCGATCGGCGGTGTGCTCGACCAGCTCGCCGACGAGCCCGACGGCTCGGTGCTCTCGTGGATGCTGCATCACGAGCAGGACGGACGGCGCATGAGCCGCGAGCAGATCGTCGCGAACACCACGCTGATGCTCAGCGGCGGCCTGCAGGAGCCACGTGACGTGATCGCGCTGACGCTGTGGGCGCTGCTTTCGAACCGCTCGCAGTTCCAGGAGGTCCGCGAGGATCGCTCCCTCGTGAAGGCCGCGGTCGAGGAGACACTGCGGTGGGCCGGCCCGGTCGGCACGGCGACGCGCCAGGCGACCCGAGAGGTCTCGCTCTCGGGGGTCGAGCTCGAGCGGGGTGCCTTGATCGGCGCGGTGCTCTCGTCGGCGAACCGCGATCCGCGCCGTTGGACCGATCCCGATCGCTTCGACGTCCACCGCAAGGAGGGCGCGCACCTCGCGTTCTCGGCGGGCACACACTTCTGCCTCGGCGCGTGGTTCGGCCGGCACCTCGCACGGGTGACCCTCGACCACGCGCTCGACCGGCTTTTCGACCTCGAGCTCGTACCGGAGCGCCCGGTGACGCTGAGTGGGTGGGAGTTTCGCGCGCCCGACTCGCTCTGGGTCCGCTGGGCGGTGTGACGTCCGTGGAATACGCGTTCGCGTCGCATCGCTGAGCCGGAGATGACGATGGGAACCATCGCGGTCACGGGGTGCACGGGGAAGGTCGGGGGCCGTGTGGCTGGTCGGCTCGCCCAGCGAGGCGTGCCGCAGGTGCTCTGCGTCCGTGACCCGGCACGCGCACCGGACTGCCGGGCGCCGAGGTGGCGGTCGCGGCCGGATACGACGACCACGACGCGATGCGCCGTGCCTTCGAGGACGTCACGAGCCTGTTCCTCGTTTCCGGACGGGAGACCGAGGATCGGCTCTCCCAGCACCGCAGCGCGGTCGACGCGGCCCGTGACGCGGGCGTCGAGCACGTCGTGTACCTCTCGTTCCTCAACGCTGCGCCCGACGCAACGTTCACGCTCGCTCGTCAGCACCACGAGACCGAGCGGATGATCCGCGAAGCCGGCTTCGTCTTCACGTTCCTGCGGGATTCGCTCTACGCCGACTTCGTGCCGTTCTTCACCGGGTCCGACGGCGTGATCAGAGGACCGGCCGGGGACGGGACCGTGTCGCGGATCGGGCGCGACGACATCGCCGAGGTGGCGGCCACGGTACTCGCCGAGCCGGGTCACGAGGGCGCGACCTACGACGTCACCGGTCCGGCCGCGCTCAGCCTCACCGAGACGGCCGTGGTTCTGAGTGGCGTGACCGGACGCACGATCGCCTTCCAGGAGGAGACGATCGAGGAGGCGTGGGCATCCCGGCGCCCGTCCGGCGCGCCGGACTGGGAGATCGAGGGATGGATCACGTCGTACCAGGCGATCGCCATGGGCGAGATGTCCACCGTGAGCGACGACGTCGAACGCATCACCGGCGTGCCGCCGGAGGCCCTCGAGCCGTTCCTGCGACGACGGCCGGAACTGTGGCAGCACCTCACCGAGCCAAGAAGGAGCGACGAGCGATGAGCGACGAGAAGCTGATCGAGGAAGCGCAGGCGTACCTGGGCGACGGCGAGCAGGTGCTCGCGGCGGGCATCTTCCAGCCGCGTGGCACGTCGGGCGGCATGGGCGGTGCGGTGGGCGCCGGCCTCGCAACGAACAACATCGTCGGCGAGCTCGCCGGGGCCGCCGCCTCGGTCGAAGCCGGGCGGGCGATGTCCCACGTCGACGGCGTGCCTCGCTGGACGATGCTCGCCGTCACACCCACGACGCTCTACGCGATCTCGTGTGGGCAACACGGCGTCGGGTGGCAGCCGCAGGAGACGTTCGCGACGTTCGACCGGTCGACCGCTCGCTTCACGGTCCACGGCCGGGTGAACGTACGCACGCTGTCGGTCGAGGAGCCCTCCTCGGGTCGCAGCTACCAGTGGGAGGGCAACCGCATCGGCCCAGCGCACGCCAAGGCGGTGATCGAGGCCCTCGAAGCCGAGGAGGTCGACCCACCCGAGGGGGAGGAGTGACCGGAAGGTCCCCGGCCCGGGCCGAGGTCGTCGGATCACTCCTGCGGCCGTCGGCGCTCCTGGCTGCGATCGATGCCTTCTACGAGCCGGGACACTCGGCGACGCTCGAAGAGGAACGCGCGAAGGATCGCACGGCGCTGCGGCAGACCGAAGACGAGGCGATCCGTGTTGCCGTGCAACGACAGCGCGACTGCGGGCTCGACGTGATCACCGACGGCGAGTTCCGCCGTTGGATGTTCATGAACTCGTTCTACGACGCGGTGAGCGGCGTTCGCACCGGCAAGTCCGTGACCTTCCGCAACGACCGTGGCGACGACGTCGAGCTCGCGGTGCACGAGATCGTCGCGCCGCTCGAGGCGGTCGATTCGCCGGGCGCGCGCGAGGCTGCGTTCATGTGCGAGGTCGCCGGCGACACGCCGTTCAAGGTCACGTTCCCGGCGGCGTCGATCTTCGCCCACCCGTTCACGACCGTGGAAGGCGCCTACGAGAGCGTGGACGCGTTCGTCGAGGCAGCGATCGCGATCGAGCGCGCGCTCGTGGCCGACGCGATCGAAGCCGGCGCCCGATACGTGCAGTTCGATTTTCCCTTGTATCCCTACCTGGTCGACCCGGCGTGGATCGGTCGGTTCGAGGTGGCGGGCCACGACGTCGAGACCCTCGTCGATCGCGCGATCGCCGCCGACGCAGCCGTGCTCGAGGGCATCCAGGACGAGGTCACGGTCGGGTTGCACATCTGTCGCGGCAACTTCCGGTCGTCGTGGATGTGCGAGGGATCCCTCGAACCGATCGCGGACCGGGTCTTCGGCGAACTTCCGTACGACTCGTTCCTCGTGGAGTGGGACGACGAGGGCCGTGACGGCGGGTTCGCGCCGGTGCGCCACCTCCGCGACGGATCGATCATGGTCATGGGGCTGATCAACTCGAAAACGCCGGAGCTCGAGGACGAGGGCGATCTCGTCCGCCGGCTCGAGGAAGCCGCGTCATACGCCGGTGGGATGGACCGGCTCGCGATCAGTCCGCAGTGCGGGTTCGCGAGCGTGATGCTCGGCAACGAGACGAACGAGGACGCGCAGTGGCGCAAGCTCGAGCTCGTCGGGAGGGTCGCCGACCGCCTCTGGTCGTGAGGAACGTCAGCGGCGGGGGATGAACCGGCGGTCGTCGGGGTTCGTGACGTTCGAGACGTAGCTGTCGTGCCGCCCGGGCTGCCTCGAGAACCACGCCTTCAGTCGCGCCCAGGCGCTCCGGCGTCGCTGCACGCCCTCGTCTCCGTAGTCAGGGCGCTCGGCGGGCTCCTTCGGCATCGAGAACCCGGGAGCGACTCCCGGGTGCGGTGGCGGGATATGGGGGCGGTCACCTTCGGAGTTGCTCATGGAGTCATCGTACGCCCGTCGCTATCGTTGGCGTCGATGCGTGTCTTGATCCTGAAGCCGCACGAGCTCGCGGATCCCGGTCTCGTAGGCGAGGCGTTCCGAGCGGGAGGCGCCGATCTCCACGAGCACGTGCTCGCCGACGCCGGCCCGCCGCCACCGCTCGACGGGTTCGACGCGACCGTCGTGATGGGCGCCCCGTGGTCGGTGTACGGAGACGAGGTCCGCGACTGGATCGGGCCGCTGCTGGAGCGGCTGCGAGAAGCCGTCTCCGACGACGTGCCGGTGCTCGGGATCTGTTTCGGCGCGCAGGCGTTCGCCGAGGCCAACGGCGGGTGGGTGGCCCGCGCCCGTGACACCGAGGTCGGGCTGCAGGCCGTCGAGAGCGCCGCTCCGGACGTCGTCCCGTCCGGACCGTGGTTCATGTGGCACGGTGACACGTTCGGACCACCGCCCGGTGCGAGCGTCCTCGCCGCCACCACGAACGGCCCCCAGGCGTACACGCTCGGGCCGCACCTGCTCGTGCAGTTCCATCCGGAGGCGACCGCCGACATCGTCGCCGGGTGGGTCGCATACGACGATGCCGACTTCCGGAACGCCTCTCTGGACCCGATGGACACCGTCGAGGCGTTGCGAGCCGATGAGAACGCCGCCCGCGAGCGGGCCCATCGGTTGGTCGCCGCGTTCCTCGAGGGCGTCTAGCAGATCAACGGTCGTCGCTCCCGAGGCCATGCCCGAAGCGCGAGCAACTGCACGATGCCCCCGGTGTCGGTCGCAGGCGTGCCGTCGTAGGAGCCGATCCCTCCGGTCGTGAAGAGCCCGTCGCGGTCGCGGCCCTCGCGCCACGCACGGGACAGGTAGGAGTCGAACGCCGGGCGCACGCCCGGCTGGCGAGGGCCGCTCGCGTCGAGTGCAACCAGGTTGCGGAACCACACCGCGTTGAACACCGGCGGATGCCTCCACGTGCGGTCGGCGCCGAAGCGTCGTAACGACGCTCGAGCGGTCGCTCGTGCCTGGTCGAGGGCGACGTCGTCGCCGGTCGCTCGATACACGAGCAGGTGCGCGCCGACCGGAGCCCCCTGGTTGTAGGTCCAGAGCGTCTGGGTGACCTTGCCGCGCGGATCGACGTGGTCTGCGTACAGGCCACCGCGCACCCGCAGTGTCCCGTCGAGCCAGGCGAGCGTGCGCCGGGCGAACACCAGCGTCTCGTCGTCACCGTCGGCGAGGTGCAGACGAAGGGCGAGCTGGGCGGCCGGGGCGGCCGAGCACGTGTGTCGTGCGCGTCGTCGCTCGACCCAACGCATCCCGCCGTCGGGGTCTTGTCCCTCGCGCACGAACCGGAAGACCTTCCGCGCCCGCCGCAGCCACCGCGCCTCGCCCGTTTGCAGGTGCAGCTGTGCGAAGCAGAGCCCGATCCACGCGTTGTCGTCGTAGTAGCGGCGGCGATCCCCGGGTGCGGGCAGGAAGCCGTCACCTGCCGCGTACGTGCGCAGACCGATCACGAGCCGGTCCACGTCGTCGAGGTCGCCCGTGAGCTCCGCCAGGTCGATCGCCGCCGCGAGCACCTGGCTGACCGGCCAGACGGGGCCGAGCTTCCGACGGCCTGGCCGCTCGCGCACGAGGAGCGAGCCGTGATCACCCGGGCGCAGACATGCCCGCGACAACGATTCCCACGCCTCGAGTGCACGGTCTGCCCGCGGCGCCGCCACGCGTCAGGCGCCCGGTTCGAAGAGTTCGACGACGTTGCCCGACGGGTCCTCGGCCAGGATCTGGCGCCCACCGGGTCCTTCGACGACGTCGTTGCGGAAGACCACGCCTCTCGCACCGAGCGCCTCGACGCGTCCGTCGAGGTCCTCCACCTCGATCACGAGCCGGTTCCAGCCCCCGGGTTCGGGCGCGCGGCCGTCGGGCATCGGCCGGGCCGCCGACGACGTCGGTCCGGCGAGCCACAGGACGAGATCGTCACGACGCACGATCGCGATCGCGGGTCCGTAGCGCTCGACGAGCTCGAAGCCGAGACCGTCGACGTAGAACGCCAGCGCGGAACCGACGTCGTGCACCAGGTATCGGACCGTCGCCATCTGCTAGTCCTCCCTCGGGGATCGCACGCCCCTGAACTCCCAGTCGCCGCCCAGAGCCGTCGAGGTCACTTCCTCGCTCTCGCTCGGCTGCGCGCCGACGTCCTCGCGCACCGGCACCGATCCTTCGACGATCGTGTTTCGCAGTACCCCGAGGCCCTCGACCTCGACCTCGACGACGTCGCCGGGCTCAACGGGGCGCGAGTTGGCCGGCGTGCCCGACAGAATCACGTCGCCGGGCTCGAGCGTGATCGTGCGCGCGATGTCGGCGACGAGGTAATGCATGTCCCAGATCATCTCGTCAGTGTTCCCGTCCTGGACGACCGCGTCGTTCACGCGCGTCTGCAGCCGCTTGCCGCGGAAGTCCCAGTCGGTCACGAGGCCCGGTCCGAGCGGACACAGCGAGTCCGAGCCCTTCACGCGGAGCATCGAGCCCGCGTCCGTGTCGCGGAAGTCGTGGAGCCCGTAGTCGTTGCCGATCGTGTACCCGGCGACGTACGCATCGGCCTCGTCGGGCGCGACGTGGCGGCACCGCTCGCCGATCACGATGCCGATCTCGCCCTCGTAGTTCAGGAAGCGGCACCGCGGCGGGCGTACGATCTCGCCCCCGTGCGCGTTCAGCGACGAGATCGGCTTGTGGAAGTAGGTCGGGGCCGGTCCGAGCGTCGCCTGGAACTCGGCGCGCCGGCTCTCGTAGTTCAGGTGCACGCACACGACCTTCGTGGGCTCGACCGGCGGCAGATGGATCGGGTCGTCGAGGGGCATCCGCCGGCCGTCGGGGGCAACGAGCTCGTCGCCCTCGCGCGTCACCCTGGTGGGCACGCCGTCGAGCAGGATGCGCCTCGTCTCCATCGCGTCGAAGCGTACGATAGGCGCCGTGTCGGAGGAGCTGCGAGGGTTCATGGTGCCGCGCACGCCCCAGGGCCGCGCGTCGATCGTGCCGAGCCCTCCATGGCACTACTCGGGCGACGTGCTCACGATCGAGTACCGCACCGACCCGGGCAACATCGAAGCGCTGTTGCCACCGGGCGTGGGACTGGC
This sequence comes from Actinomycetota bacterium, assembly GCA_035697485.1. Taxonomy (NCBI): domain Bacteria; kingdom Bacillati; phylum Actinomycetota; species Actinomycetota bacterium. Next base: position 14,714 of record DASSCU010000036.1, on the reverse strand, counting down.
CGATGAGGACCCCGGCGCCGTCGCGATCATCTGGGCCGACTGGCAGTCGTGCAGCGACGGGGGGGAGGAACTGCTCGACCCGGTTCGCAGTCAGTACAAGGAGGCGTTCGTCGTCGTGCGGTGCACCCACGGGGGCGAGACGTTCTCGCGCTGCGTCTACATGTGGGTCGACAAGGACTTCGCGCTCGCCCGCGGCTGGTACCAGGGATACCCGAAGAAGCTGGGTCAGATCTGGATGACGCGGCCCGTGAGGGTGGGCAGGGCCGGCCCGCGGCTCGAGCCGGGAGGCCGATTCGGCGCCACGCTCGCCGCGAACGATCGGCGTCTCGCCGATGTCACCCTGACGCTCACCGGCGAGAGCGAGACCGGAGGGTTCGTGAACGCGCTGCCGATGCTGCACTCGCGCTGGATGCCGAGCATCGACCCCTCTCTGCCCCCCTCGCTCGACGAGCTCGTCACGATGCGTTCCCGCGACGTCGAGCTCGGGCCGGCATACGTGGGCGAGCCGACCGTGACGTTCTTCGAGGCACCCGCCGACGAGCTCGCAGCGCTCGAGCCCGTCGAGACGATCGCCGGCTACTGGCGCCAGGTCGGGGCGACGTTCGCCGGGGGCACCGCCGTGTAGCCTCGGACGTCATGCGACTCCTGCGCTTCCGCCACGGCGACCGCATCGCGACCGGCGTCGCCGAGACCGACGAGGACGCCGTCCGGGTGCTCGGGGGCACGTTCTTCGAGGATCCGCTGCCGACGGGGGAGGAGCTCTCTTTCGACGAGCTGCACCTGCTCGCGCCGGTGCTGCCGTCGAAGCTCGTGTGCGTCGGCAAGAACTACGAGGCGCACGCCGCCGAGTGGGGCCAGACCGTGCCGGAAGAGCCGCTGCTGTTCCTGAAGCCCTCGACGGCCGTGATCGGCCCGAACGACCCGATCACGCTGCTGCCGGTCAGCCGCCGGATCGACTTCGAGGGCGAGCTGGTCGTCGTGATCGGGCGGCTCGCCAAGGACATCAAGGCCGAGGACGCCTACCGCGTGATCCTCGGCTACACGTGCGGCAACGACGTCACGCTCCGCACGCTCCAGCGGTCCGACGACCAGTGGGCGCGCGCGAAGGGCTTCGATGGTTCCGCGCCGATCGGGCCCTGGATCGAGACGGACCTCGACCCGAACGACGTGGTCGTCGAGGCGCGCCTGAACGGCGAGATCCGCCAGCGCGCGAGCACCGTCGACATGGTCTTCGGCGTCGCGACCCTGATCGAGTACATCACCTCGTTCATGACGCTCTTGCCCGGCGACATGATCATGACCGGCACCCCCGATGGGGTCGGTCAGCTCGCCCCCGGCGACGTGGTCGAGATCGAGGTCGAGGGTGTCGGTACCCTCGCGAACACGGTGCGATGAGCGCTGCCGGGGCTTCGGCGTCTGCCGTCCGGTGCCGGTTCGCGCCCGCGCCGAGCGGGTCGCTGCACGTCGGGAACGTCCGCAGCGCGCTCTTCTCCTGGCTGTTCGCCCGCCATCACGGCGGGGCATTCGTCCTGCGGGTCGAGGACACCGACGCGAGCCGCGTCACCGAGGAGGCGGTCGCCGGCGTGCTCGAGGACCTCCGGTGGCTCGGCCTCGATCACGACGAGGGCCCCGACGTCGGTGGTCCACACGCGCCGTACCGCCAGTCCCAGCGCCTCGGCATCTACCGGGACCACGCCGAGCGGCTGCTCGCCCAGGGCGACGCGTATCGCTGCTACTGCACGCCCGATGAGCTGGAGGATCGCCGGAAGGCCGCGATGGCCGCCGGCGAAGCGCCCGGCTACGACGGCCACTGCCGCGATCTCTCCGCCGAGCGGATCGCCGGCTTCGAGGCCGAGGGGCGGGATTCGGTCGTGCGCTTCCGCATGCCCGACCACGAGTGGGTGGTCGACGACATGGTGAAGGGGGAAGTGCGGTTCGGCCCCGGGCAGCTCCGCGACTTCGTGCTGCTGCGTTCCGACGGTTCTCCCGTGTTCCTGCTGGCGGTAGCCGTCGACGACCTGCTGATGGGCGTCACGCACGTCGTCCGCGGCGACGACCTGCTCGCAAGCGCGCCACGCAACGCCGCGGTGATCGAGGCGCTGGGCGGAACGCCGCCACGGTACGCGCATGTGCCCCAGGTGCTCGGCCCCGATCGCCAGCCGCTGTCGAAGCGCCACGGCTCGACCAGCGTCGAGTCGTTCCGCGAACAGGGGTTCCTGCCGGAAGCGATGGTGAACTACCTCGCTCTGCTCGGATGGTCGCCCGGCGACGACCGCGAGGTGCTTTCGCTCGACGAGCTGGTCGAGGCCTTCGACCTCGAACGCGTCTCGTCGAACCCGGCCGCCTTCGACACCGAGAAGCTGACCTGGCTGAACAATCGCTACATCCAGTCGCTCGACGACGACGACCTCGCCGCCCGCTGCCTGCACTTCCTCACGGAGGACGGCCTGATGCCCGATCCGGCCACGCTGCGCTCGGCGATGCCGCTCGTGAAGGAACGCATGAAGAACCTCACCGAGGCGCCGGTGTTGCTGCGGTTCCTGTTCACCGACGACCTTGAACTGAACGAGAAGGCGTCGGGGCTGGTCGCCAAGGCGCCCGACCGGTACTTGGCGCGGGTCGCCGGAGCCCTCGAGGGCGTCGACCCGTGGACCGCGGGTGCGATCACCGACGCGCTCGACGCGCTGGCCGAGCGCGAGGGTCTCAGCCGCGCGAAGGCGTTCCAGCCGGTCCGCGCGGCGGTGACCGGGTCGAACGTGTCGCCGCCCCTGCCGGAGTCGCTCGAGCTGCTCGGCCGTGACCGCACGCTGGAGCGCATGCGCCGCGTCGCGACGGCGCCCGACTAGTCCACACTGGAATAGTGCGCCTGCTCGGCTCAAGGGAGCCGCACCGGGCCCCGATACCTGCCGCATGGGGGACCGGACCGTCCGCCGGACGAGCCTCGAGAGCGCCGTCGCGATCGCCGTGCTCATCACAGCCTTCCTGCCTGCCGCGACCGTGCCGGTCGCCGCCACGTCCCGTTCCGACCCGGGATGGGACCTGCAACCCCAGATCCTGCGGAAGCCGATCCCCTTCCCGGACCTGCGCAGGGACCAGATGGCCGCGTACTCCCGGCGCCACTACGGCCGGAGCGGCTGGCGACTTGCCCCGGCGGTGATCGTCCAGCACTACACGGGGGGCTCCTCCTTCGCCAGCGCGTGGAACACGTTCGCCTCGAACGCGCGCCACCTCGGCGAGAAGCCTGGCGCGTGTGCGCATTTCCTGATCGACAATGACGGCACGATCTACCAGCTCGTCGACCGCGAGGTGCGGTGTCGCCACGCGATCGGGCTGAACCACGTCTCGATCGGCATCGAGCACGTCGGCCGCAGCGCGGCGGCGGTCCTGCGGAACCCCGCCATGATGCGGTCGTCGCTGCGCCTGACCCTCTGGCTGATGGCGACGTACGGCATCGAGGCCCGCAACGTGATCGGACACGCCGAGAGCCTCGAGAGCCCGTTCCACTACGAGCGGTACGCCGAGTGGCGATGCATGACCCACGCCGACTTCGATCACCACGACATGCGGGCCTACCGGGATCGACTCCGCGACCTCGCCCGTGCGAACGACGTCCCTGTCGGCCCATCGCCGGAGTGGGTCGACCCCCGCTGTTGATGCACCTTCCCTAGCCCGTCCGGGGGCCCCGCAATTTGGCCCGACCGACCGATGCGGGGGACTCCGCGAGCGCATAGAGTCCCGCTTCGTGAACGGTCCGTTGCGTGGGCGCGACTTCCGATTGCTCACACTGTCGACCGGCCTCTCCTCGCTCGGTGACGAATTGGCCTTGATCGCCCTTACGATCAAGGTGGCCGAGCTCACCGCTTCCGGATGGGCCGTTGCGGCGTTGCTGCTGTGCGGAGTGGTGCCGCTCGTGATCTTCGCGCCGTCGGCCGGCGTGATCGTCGACAACTACGAGACGCGCAGGACGCTCGCGATCGCCACGGCGATCCAGGCCGCGCTGGCCGTGGGTCTCGCGTTCTCGGACGAACTGCCGATGATCCTGATGCTCACGTTCCTGCTCGGCACGGCCTCGGCCGTCGAGAACCCGTCGATCTACACCCTCGTGCCGCGCGTGGTCGGCGAAGAGCACGCCACCGAGGGGAACGCCTACCTCGAGGGCGCCCGCTACACGGGCATGATCGCCGGCCCGGTGCTGGCCGGCTCGCTCGCCGCCGGGGTGGGTACCGAGGTGGCGCTGCTGGTCGATGCGGGCACGTTCGTCGTGATCGCCGTCGCGGCGCTGCTGCTGCGGGTGCGGCGAGCGGCGGCCGAGGAGAGACGCCCGGAGGAGGGCGCCGCCCGTGAGGGGTTCCGCGTGATCCGCGGCGACCGCGTGCTCGTGGTCGCGTTCACGGTGATCGGCGCGGTGATCCTGTTCGCCGCCATGGACAACGTGGCCGAGGTCTTCTTCGCGACCGACACGCTGGGCGTGGGCGCCTGGGGGTACGGGGTGCTCGCCTCCGCCTGGCTCGTGGGCATGGTCGGTGGGGCAACCCTGATCGCCCGTCGGCTCCGCGACGACCGGCTCCTCTGGTCGATGGCGCTCGCCGCGGTGGTGAACGGCCTCGCGGTCTTCGGCGCGGCCGCGGCCGCCGTGTTCCCGCTCGCGATCGCCCTCTTCGTCGTGGGCGGCCTCGCGAACGGGGTGGAGACGGTCGCGATGAGGAGCCTGATCGTGCATCACGTGGCTGACCGGTTCCGCGGACGAGCGTTCGCCTCGTACGGCGCGCTGGTCAACGGCATGCAGATCGGCGCGACCGCGGCGGCAGGCGCGATCGTGGCCGGGCTCGGCGGCCGCGCGGCGCTCCTGATCGGCGGCACGGGCACGGCGCTCGCGGGCCTCGCCGGGCTGATCGCCGCTCGGTCGCTCGATCGCCGAGCTGCAGCGGCCGCGGAGCTGCGGGCGGCGCAGGCGGCCACGGTGCTCGTGCCGGAGTCTCAGCCCGAGCCCGCGACCGAGCCCGAGCGCGAGCCCGTCGCCGGCGGCCCGTGGGTCACCCGGCTCCCCGAGTCCGAGCCGGTGGAGCGCGTCATCGAGCCCTGAGGCGGCCACACGTCGGGCTAGGCTGGCGCATGATGCCGGCGACCGACGCTATCGCTGGTCTGCGCGGCGCCGACGCCGCCGAGCGTCTGCGTCTCGACGGGCCGAACGCCTTGCCGGCGGCCAAGGGTGTGTCGTGGGCGCGCCGCCTGGCGGGACAGCTCTTCCACTTCTTCGCCATGATGTTGTGGGTCGCGGCTGGTCTCGCCGCGATCGCGGGGCTGCCGCAGCTGAGCGTCGCGATCGTGGCCGTGATCGTGCTGAACGCGATATTCGCCTTCGCGCAGGAACGCCGCGCCGAACGCGCGGCCGAGGGACTGCGGGACCTGCTGCCTCGTCGCGCTCGCGTGATCCGCGACGGGGACGAGGTCGAGATCGACGCCGCGGAGCTCGTCGTCGGGGACCTCGTGCTGTTGGAAGCGGGCGATCGCGTCTCGGCCGACCTACGGATCGTCGAGGCACACGCGGCGCGGGCCGACACCTCGACGCTGACCGGTGAGAGCCATCCCTCGTCGCTCGAGCGAGATGGCCGTGCGTTCGCGGGCACGTTCCTGAGCGAAGGCGAGGCTCGCGGCCTCGTCGAGGCGACGGGCGCACGCACGCGACTGGCCGAGATCGCCCGCCTCGCGTCGGGCCCGTCGCCCGTGCCCCCACTCGTCCGGGAGATCCGTCGGGTCGTGCGGACGATCTCGGTCGTCGCCGTCGGCGTGGGCGTCAGCTTCTTCGGGGTCTCGCTGCTGCTCGGCACGGAGCCCCAGAACGGCTTCCTGTTCGCGGTCGGTGTGACCGTGGCCCTGGTTCCGGAGGCATTGTTGCCGACGGTGACGCTGTCACTGGCGATCGGCGCGCAGCGCATGGCCGATCGAAACGCCCTCGTGCGACGGCTCGAATCGGTGGAGACGCTCGGATCGACCACGTTCGTCTGCACCGACAAGACGGGAACGCTCACGCACAACGAGCTGACCGCGGTCGAGGTCTGGACCCCCCGGGGGAGCGCGACGATCGAGGGTTCCGGATACGACCCCGCAGGTCGCATCACGTCCGACGATCCCGACGTCGTCGATGCGGTGACCAGGCTGGCCCGTGCGGCCGTGCGATGTTCCACGGGAAGGGTCGTGCCGCAGGGCGAGCGATGGGTCGCGCTGGGCGACCCCCTCGACGCGGCCGTCGACGCGCTGTCGCGCCGGGCGGGCGTCGACCCCGAGGGCGACCGCGCGGAGCACCCGGACGTCCGACGGTTCCCGTTCGACCCGAGGCGACGACGCATGTCCGTCGTCGTCGACCACGAGGTGTTCGTGAAGGGCGCGTCCGACGGGTTGCTCCCCCTGTGCGCCCCCGATGAGGGAGTCGACGCGGCGCTGGCCACGATGACGGTGCGAGGCCTCCGCGTCATCGCCGTCGCGACGCGACAGGTCGGCGACACCGAGGATCCGGCCACGATCGACCGCGACGAGGCCGAACGCGATCTGGAGCTGCTGGGGTTGGTCGGCATGCACGACCCGCCGAGGCTGCACGTCAACGAGTCGATCAGGTCGTGCCGCACGGCGGGCGTGAAGGTGGCCATGATCACCGGCGACCACCCTGCCACGGCCGCCGCGATCGCCCGCCAGACGGGTCTCGCCCTCGGCGACGCTCCCGTGCTCGAGGGCGCCGACCTACCCGAGGGCGATACCGAACTCGGGGAGCTCGTCGACCGCGACGGCATCGTGCTCGCCCGCATCGATCCCGAGGTCAAGCTGCGCATCGCGCGTACGCTCCGCGAACGGGGACACGTGGTCGCGATGACGGGCGACGGTGTGAACGACGCGCCCGCGCTGCGTGAGGCCGACATCGGGGTAGCGATGGGCCTCTCGGGCACCGATGTCGCGCGTGAGGCCGCCGACCTCGTGCTGCTCGATGACGACTTCGCCACGATCGTGGCCGCGATCGAGCACGGTCGCGGCATCTATGCCAACGTCCGCCGTTTCCTCACGTACCACCTGACGGACAACGTGGCGGAGGTGACCCCGTTCGTCGTGTGGGCGCTGTCAGGGGGCTCCATCCCGCTCGCGCTCGGCGTGCTGCAGATACTCGCGCTCGACATCGGCACCGACACGCTTTCGGCGACCGCTCTCGGCGCGGAGCGGCCGGAGGGGCGTGTGATGAACGGCCCGCCGGACCGCGAGCGCCTGCTCAACCGCGAGGTCGCTCGTCGCGCGTTCGGGGTACTCGGCCCGACGGAGGGGTTGCTCACGATGATCGCGTTCTTCGCCTCGTTCCTGGCCGCCGGGTGGCGTCCGGGGCAGTCGTTCCCAGGCGGCGACGTGCTCATGCGAGCCTCAGGGGCCGCCTTCGCGACGGTCGTGATCGCGCAGACCGCGAACGCCTGGGCGTGCAGGAGCGCGACACGATGGCCCGGTTCGCTGGGGTGGCTCTCGAACAGGCTGCTCGTGTGGGGTGCCTCGATCGAACTCGTGATCGCAGGAACCTTCCTCTTCGTACCGGCGCTGGCATCGCTACTCGAGCAGGCGCTGCCCGCCGTCGTCGGGTGGGCCGTCGCCCTCGCCGCGGCACCCGTGATGCTCGCCCTCGACGCGGCGTACAAGGCCGTGCGCCGCCGACACACGACGTAGGAGCGCGACACGACTGCGGTGCCCGAGGAAGGAGCGTCATCGGTAGGGTGGCGCCGACGACGAGCGAGCGGGAGGTGACGCAGATCGGCAGGACACCGGATCGATCCCACGACGCCACGCCGCAGGCCGTCGCGCGCACGCCGGAGCGGCGGTGGCCGATGGCGCTGGCGGTACTGACCGCGATCGTGTTCCAAGTGGTCACACCGCACGCCGGCAGGCTCGTGTTCTGGTGGGTGTTCCCGGTGCTCGAGTTCGTCCTCCTCGCCGTCTTGATCATCCGTGATCCCGGTCGTATCGATCGCCGGACGCGCGCGCAACGCCGCGCCACGATCGTGCTGATCGTGGTCATGACCGTGGGTACGCTGGGCGGCATCGTCGTGCTGCTGGTGGACATCGTCGACAGCGCCTACAGCGTCGGCCCCACGGTGTTGCTCGGACGCGGCGCCGCCCTGTGGGTGACCAACGTGTTGGTGTTCAGCCTCTGGTTCTGGGAGCTGGATCGTGGCGGCGCAGCCGAACGTGCGGCCGGCTCGTCGATCCCCGCGAGCTTCGGATTCCCCGAGGACGCGATGCCCGAGCTGGTTGCCGCCGGATGGATGCCGCGCTACCCCGACTACCTGTACCTCGCGTTCACGAACGCGACGGCGTTCAGCCCGACGGACACGCTGCCGCTTCGGACGTGGGCCAAGATGACGATGATGGCCCAGGCGGTGATCTCCCTCATCGCCGCGATCCTGGTGATCGCGCGGGCGGTCAACGTGCTGCCGGGGTGATGAAGGGCGTGGCGCCCTCGAACGCCACCCCGTTCGTCTCCTCCGTCATCGCTCGACCGTGTGACTCCGACCGAGGCCCACGGCTCCCAGACCGATCACTGTCAGCAGGCCCATGATGACCGTCGGACCGGCGAGCTCGCTGCCGGTGAACGCCGTGGTCACCCGAGGCGAGGTTCCGGTTCCGCCTGCCGGCAGTATCGCTCCACCGTCGTCGGACTCCCAGCCGGGCTCCCATGGCTCGACGTCGCCGCAGCCCGTGGGTTCCTCGGCGACCGCGTCGAAGAGGTCGTCCTCGCCCACGTGACGATGACCTCCCCGAACTCGACCTCGACGTCTTGCTCGGATCCGGCTGCGATTTCGATCGGTACACGCCGTTCACCGTGAACACGACGGGCTCGTCGGTCGGATCGAGCAGCGTGACGAACGCGGCGTTGTCGCAGTCGCCTGGGTCAGGACCACGGAGGGCTGGTCCTCGGGCGGCTCGAGGCGCAGTTCCCCTGGGGAAGGGCGATCTCGTCGAAGGTCGCCGTCTGATCGTGCCCGTCGGAGTACGAGTAGGTGACCGACCTGCCGGCGAGCGGGAAGTCCGTCGCCGTGAGCGAACCGTCGTCCTGCGGCTCCGTCCCGGACTCGATGTCGGCGGCACCGTCGGTGTCGATCGTGTCGTCGACCCCTAGGTGCGGGCCTCGGGGTCCACGCAGAACGCCACACCGCCGATGGTGGGCAAGTGGATCACGGGGTCGCCGTCGGGGCAGTCCGCAGCCGTGGGCTCGGGCTCCATCGGTACCTCGCCCAGCACGTACGAACGGCCCTGCGCGTCGGCGAAGTAGGAACCGACACCATGGAGTCCGGGCTGGCGTTGATGGTCACCTCGATCGGGTTCTGCCCGGTCTGCAGGCGCTCATCGACGCCCGGGGTACCCACGTACTTGCAGACGCTCACCTTGCCCCGTGGATAGGCGGAGGCCGACACCACCACCGATCCGACAGCCGCCACCGCAGATGCCGCGGCCACGGCAGCGACGAAGACCTTCCTCGCGCGATGACGGGGAAGCGTGCGGGAGACTGTCATCGCAACCACCTTCTTTCGGTTGGCGGCAGATCGGGGTCCCGACACATCTCGGGACGGAGGCCGATGACGAGGGTCGAGATCCTCCTTCACTCGACGCATCGAGGTCGGAACAGCGTTCGTCGCTCGTCGCTAGACTCGCGCCATGACCGACGTCGACGAACAGGGACGGGAGGAACTCGTCCCGATCGCGGGCGACGAGACCGCCACGCTCCTGGGCTCTCTCGAACGCCAGCGCGCGATCCTGGCGTGAAAGTGCGGAGGGCAGGACGACGCCGGCCTGAGGGCGACGGTCGGCGCCTCGACGATCACCCTGGGCGGGTTGCTGAAGCACATGGCGGCCGTCGAGGACGACCATTTCCACCAGAAGATGCTGGGGCGGGAGCCGGCTCCCCCTTGGGACTCGGTCGATTGGGATGCCGATCCCGACTGGGAATGGCACTCGGCCGTCGACGACACCCCCGACGAGCTCATGACGCTGTGGCGCGACGCCGTCGACCGATCGCGCGGGCCACGCCGACCTGATCCGGGAGTCGGTGGACGGGCTCGTCGGGGAAGATCCGCCGCGTTGACGCGATGACCGAGCGGATCATGCCGCAGCGCTCGATCTGAACCCGTTCTCCACGTTTCCCGGACCACGCTCACTCACTCCAGGACGACGGGGATCCCCACGGCGATCGGGCATCTGATCCGGGCGGGAGTGCTCGGCGAACGGCGCGGACGAGCCGTCTCGGCGGTGGCGCCCAGGGTTCCCGGTCGTGGTGATCCCACGCATATGCCGGGGTGGCGAGGCTGAGGAGGTCGGTGACCTCCGGGATCCGCAGCTCGTGAGCCGACCCAGCGATACAGCTCGGTGAGGCGTGGAACGATCACGCCCAGGTCGAGGAGCCGGCCGAAGGCGTGCTCGTCGGCGATGTAGTCGTCGAGCTCGCCCCACAGCGGATAGACATGAGGCAGGACCCGCGACACCGAGAGGAACATCCCGGTCATGTCCAGTCGCGGATCGCCGAGCCATCGGGCGATCGGCGCGAGCCAAGCCAGTGCGAGCCGGGGCGCGGCGACGAGGGCATGGGCGTACAGCACGCGGACCAGGACGAGGTTGATGAAGAAGCGCTCGACCCGGTTCTCCCGCTCGGCCAGTTTGCGGTGATCGAGGTACGCGTTGACGATCGTGACGTTGTGGGCCAGGTACCACGTGCGTGGCGAGGGATGACGGGCGAAGCGGACCGACAGCTCGATGCTCGGCGACGACGCCGGACCCGGGTGGCCGAGGATCAGCGAACGCGCCTCGCACGTGTCGCGCAGCAGCCGCTCGTTCACCGCTCGCCACCAAGGGCTGCCCGGCCGCTCGTGATCCAGCGGGTTGAGGAGACCGCGACGGAGCTGCCAACCCATGAACGCGAGCGCCGCGCGCGGATAGGCGAGATGGAGAGGCGGGGCACCCGGGGTTGGTGCGTACGACGACCGGAGCAGTTCCAGCCGGCCGTGTGGGCGGTCGCGGACTTCGGCGACACGCTGCGCGGCGATCGTCGCGGCCGGGACGCGGCCCGGCGACCCTCCGAACACCTCGAAGCCTCCGGCCCGATCGCTCACCCGCGTGAGTATCGCCGCCCCGCGCGAGGAGGTCGATCCGCGACCCTCGCGGTCGAGCACGATGCCCGTGTCGTGGGGGGCGTGCGATTCGGCCGGGCGCGCTGCGCGCTCTCGACGAAGCAGTGCGAACGTGAACAGTGCTCAGGAACGGCAACGACGTGATGGAGCGAGGCCGAGGCGCGCGTCCGGGCGGAGCCGCGACCCGTGGATGCGTCCCGATCCTCACGCCCCCGTTCCCGGAGTTCCCTCGACCGCAGGGGCGACGACGGGGGGGTCCGCCGCGGGCACCAGGGGCACGCCAAGGAGCAGGTGCAGGCTCGAGCCGACCACGACGCCGATGGCCGCACCGCTCACGACGTCGAGCGGAAGATGTGCCCCCGTGTACACACGCGCGAACGCCATGAACAGCGGGAACAACAGCACGGGCGGTCTCCAGCGCGGAGGTAGATAGGGCAAGGCTGCCACCACCATCGCCGCAGAGACCGCGGCGTGGCCGGACGGGAAGCCGAGTCCTGTCGCGTCCACATCGCGCAGCTGCAGGTCGGCGAACACTTCGCCCGGTCGCCCGCGCCCGACGAGGTGTTTCCCGAGACGCGCGAGCAGGTAGGCCACGAGTCCGGCGATGCCGAGCACGAACCCCATCCGGAACTTCCGGAACAGACCGCAAACGACCATGAAGAGCGGGACCGACGCGAGCGTGCCGAGGAACATCGGAGGCGTGACCACCACGTTCCATGCGGAGGGCAGACCGTTGATCGCACGGAACACGTTGCGCTCGAGTTCGGGCACGCGGTCGAGCCGCCCCAGCAACCCGATCGAGATCGCCAGCACGACGAGACCGCACGCCAATGCAACGACGTCAGCGCGCCGCCGCCGCACGTTCGATGCGACGAGTCTCGCGAAGCCGGTGCGGGCCTGAACCTCCATGCGGGGATCGTCCCCACGTCGCCGTCCGCGGAAACTCGCCGCTTGCAGGTCAGCTGATGCATGGCTCCCGGTGTTTCGGGTAGGAGAACGCGGGAGGCGGGACATGCGGAGGGCCGACAGAGACGGCGGGGGCTGCTGCCGAGCGAAGGTGCCGCAGCGTGCGATCGGCACAGTCGATCGCCCTCTGGAGGCGCCAGGGTGACGGCGTCCGGTCCCACCACGACGCGGCCCGAGGACGATGCCGTCGTCAATGACGACGTCGCCGAGGAGTCTCCCCTCGCGACCCTGCCACTGATCAAGCGACGCCGTCCGGCCGGCGGACCCGAGCGTCTGCCGATCGACATGGGCTGGATGGGTTGGACCTGGATCCTCGGAGCATTCATCCTCTCGGTGATCTGGTTCGTCCTGTTCGAGGACGGACGGCCGATCGGGGTGGCGCAGCGTGCCGACGCCGCATTGCTCGATGCGATGGTTGCCGTTCGGTCCGATGGGCTGACGTCTGCAGCTCGAACCATCGCGCTCCTCGGATCGGTCGGGCTGGTCCTGTTCCTACGGTGGGCGCCGGTGCTCGTGCTCGCTGTATTCCAACGGGGGCGAACGCTGGTCGTCTTCATCGGGACACTTCTCGTCGTCCGTCTCGCCGCCTCGACCCTCACGTGGGTGATCCAGCGGCCCCGACCCTGGGACGTGCCCTACCTCTATGGATGGGAGGGCTACGCCAACCCCTCGACCCACGTCGCGGCCTTCGCCGTGGCCGTGGTCGCGGCCGGACACGCACTGGTCCCGGCGGGCCGTTGGCGGACCCGCGCGATGTGGTGCGCGGCAGCCCTCGTGAGCCTGCTGGCGCTCGCGCGCGTCTACCTCGGCGTGGACCACCCCAGCGACGTGCTCGTCGGTGCGATCGGGGCGGTGGCGGTGGCGACGATCGCCTTCCGCCTCTTCGTCCCCGACGAGATCTTTCCCGTGAGGTATGACCGCGGCCGGGCAGCGCACCTCGCGATCGACGAGCGCAGGCAGGAGGCGATCCGCGAAGCCCTCGACGAGCAGGCCGGGCTCGAGCTGATCACCGTCGAGCCCTTCGGCGAGGAGGGATCCGGCGCGTCGACGCCGCTACGGCTCGAGGTGCGTCGCGTGGACGGGGGCCGCGTGGAAACGTTGTTCGGCAAGCTCTACTCCGCTGGGCACCTCCGGGCCGACCGCTGGTACAAGCTCTCGCGGACGATCCTGTACGGCGAGCTGGAGGATGAGGTCGCGTTCGAGTCCGTCCGACGGCTGGTCGAGTACGAGGACTACATGCTGCGCGTGATGCACGAGGCAGGCGTTCGCAGCGTGGAGCCCCGCGGGTTCGTCGAGCTCGAGGCCGAACGTGAGTACCTCTTGCTGATGACCTTCCTCGAGCGAGCGACCGAAGCGGACCAGGACGCCGAACTGTCGGACGCCGCGATCGACGATGGCCTTCGCATCATCCGCACCCTCTGGGACCACGGGCTCGCGCACCGCGACATCAAGCCGGCGAACGTGCTCGTGCGCGGCGACCACGTATTCCTGATCGACGTCGCGTTCGGCCAGATGCGACCGACGCCATGGCGCCAAGTGGTGGACCTCGCGAACATGATGCTGGTGCTCGGGCTCGCCACCACCCCGGAGCGCGTCTACGACCGGGCCGTCGGGATCTTCGATCCTGATGAGATCGGGGAGGCCTTCGGTGCGGCTCGAGGACCGGCGATCCCGCGCCAGCTCCGCGAGCACCTGAAGGAGCACGCGCCGGACCTCATCGGTCGGTACAGGACCCTCGCTCCCGAACACGACACGATCGCGATCCAGCGATGGAGCATGCGTCGGATCGTGTTGACCGCGCGCACCGTGATCGTCGCGGCCGCGTTCCTTGCCTTGCTCGCCTTCAACCTGGCGAACCCGAGGGCGCTGTGACGCGCTCGCACCTGACTCCCGGCGCATGGCTGCTCGCGGTCGCTCTCTCGTGGGCTCCTCTGGTCGCGTGCGGCCGCCCGATCGAGGAGCCTCGGTGCCGGGCCGTTCCGCCGACGGTCTTGATGGCCGAATCGGTCCCCGCCGCCCGACTGGTGCCCTGCGTGGCCAACCTTCCGGACGGATGGGTCGTCGACGCCTTCTCCGCCGACGACTCCAGCGGAACCTTCACCCTCGCTCACGAAGACGGGGCATTGCTCCGGGTCGTACTTCGAGCTTCGTGCATACCAGCGGACGATCCGGTCGACGGCGAGGCGCCGACCGACGGAGTTACACAGCGGATGTCCACGCTCGATGACGGCGACATCCGGTGGACATCCATCTTCCAAGGCGGTTGCGTGGTGGAAACCCTGGTCCTCCCGTCCGCGACAGCCGCAGAGACTGCTTCCGCGATCCACGGGGCCATCGACCTCCTGACGCGCGATGAGCTCGGCCGCCAGCTCGGCTGACCATCCCCGGCTGCCGACACCAGCTCGAGATGAGGGCCCGAGTCTCCTCGGTCATCGACGTCGGCGAGGGCCATCCCCAGCTCAAGCAGCACGCGGGCCCGAGCCGGCCCGGCTATCGAGAGGTCCACCGCTTGCTCCAGGACGCTCCGCGCCAGCGAGGTGTCCCCGCACTCGTGGTGAGCAAGGCCCGCCTGGTGGGTCCGACGCAGAAGGTCCTCGCCTCGGT